>JAJDBR010000114.1 GCA_029261275.1 Nitrospirales bacterium | reverse complement strand
AAATTACCGCTCAGTGGATGACGATCTACAATGAGCAACGGCCTCACGCTTCTCTCCAGCACACAGCACCCTGTATATATGCACACTCACCGCCTCAAAACTCTATTTATGAACTGTCCGCTTGACGGGGAAGCTTACAGCTTGATGAATCCGAAAGATACCCGTTCTCGTGTTCAAGTGGTCGAGGTCTTATTGCGGGATCGGCGTTTTCAGGAAGCCAATGAGGAACTTCATGCGTTATTGGAGGCCTTCCCAAGTGATGTACATGTTCAAATTCAATTAGCCAACTATTATGCCCATCGACGACGTTTTCCACAGGCGCAGCGCCTTTTTGAGACACTCCTCGGAACGGCGGTGGATAAAGAAAGTCGGTTGGGGTTGGTTCATGTGGCGATGGCTCGAGGAGACCTTGAACCAGCCAGGCGTTATTTGGCAAATCTTGCACAACGCTTTCCTGAGGATCCTTATATCAAAAAACAGCAGGTCCTGTTATGGGGTCGGCAAGGGCGTATTGCTTCAGCGTATAAGGGCCTTGCTCAGATCAAGGAACAATCGCTTCGCGCTTTGACTAAAGCCGAACTTCTTAATGTGACGGGGCAATATTTTTCCGCTGAGTTTTGGTTTTCCCGATTAATAAGCACGCGACCTCGTGACTATGCCGCGATGATGGGATTGGCCTATGCTTATGTGGGGCAACATGATGATGCCAGAGCGGCAACGGCCTTTCAGTCAGTGCTCCACCAATTTCCTGACGATCTTGAAGCACGATTGGCGTTCGTTGAAGTGCTCATGCATCAGCGTCGATGGGAGAGAGGACGGGAGGTTTTGGCAGGGGTGCTCCGAGAAGAACCAGATGTCTTAGAAGCCATCTATTTGAACCATCAGTTGAATAATACAATTCCTCAAGCGGGACATGTCAGAGTTGCCCCTTCAGATCTTGCTTGGGGGCGAACTCTGATGAAGAGCTCTGCTGAAGCCATTCGTGCCAAACAACAACTGGCACGCTTTGAGGATCTGAATGGTATTCGTGTGGTTTCTCATTCATTTGTTGGGAAAATGCCAATGTCTTCAGCCGTGTTATCGCAATGGACGGATGCGATGATTCAAACCGGGCGTGCGCAAGAGGGCTTAGATCTTCTCTTGTCCCTTCAAGATCACCAGGCTTCAGATGTGAATCGTTCTATTGCTATTGCTACATTTCAGGTGCATCAAGGACAATATGCAGATGCCAGAGCTACGCTAGAACATGTGCCCGCGACGTTAGAGAAAGCTGCCCTCTATCAACGCATGAAGCAGGCCACGAACGCAGCAGAGTTGTTCGCTGAGGTAGTGAGACACGATGCCGCTCATACACATGCTCAGATTGGCGCGGTCACGAGTTTGGCGGCGATTGGGCAGGAAGAGAAGGCGAGTACAACGCTGAGCCAGTTGTTTAATGATTGCCCACGAGAGGGCTGGTCCGCTTTGGCTGGTCTGTTGGTGTACACAGAGGGAATTAACCGTCCGTATCAAACCATGCTTCAGACGGAACTGAAGAGTCGAGGTCTCGATGACACCTCGGAGCGTTATGATGCTCGTTTAAGGTATTTCTCTTTGTTGAGTCAGCTTGAACACCATGCAGAGGTTGTGAATGGCTATCAGATTCTTGATCAGAAACACGGTCAACGCCCTGAACTTGTTTTACAATTAGCTCGAGGTCTCGTGCAGGATCATGAATCGCGAGCTATGCACACGGTCCAACGTGTGCTTGATACTTATGATCGATATTTGGCTCTCAAGCCATATGATGTGGCGGTCTGGACCGAAAAGGCGCGATTCCTTGGTTGGCAATCACAATATGCTGAGGCTGAAAAGGAATACGAGGCGATACTTGCGCAGTATCCCCATGAAGAGGTCGTTAGGTTGGAACTTGAAGGCAAGCGACGGTATTGGCGAAGGAACGACCGATTAGCGTTGCGGCGAAATCGGGAAGTACTAGAACGTCAGCCTCAGCATGAAGAGGCATTGAGTGATCTTGGACAAATCCATAGCTCACGATACAGGTTTTCAGACAGTTAGCCCTATTATCGAAGGCTACTGGCAGGAAATCCTGGCCATCAACTTGCCAGGAATTCGTTGGAATTAACAAACATCTTTGCGCGTCTTCAGGTCACGGCGGGGATGGGATACGTCAAAATGGATGGGTTTGATGGCTCATTGTTGACTAAATTTATTCCGGTCACAGCCGAAATCTTTGCGCCATTTTCGCAAGATTTCTGGGCTGGGGTGGGGTATCAATGGGTGCAATTCGATGTTCCTGGGAAGCCTTCTTCGGCCAATATTGGAAGAGTGATGGCACGGTATGCTCCTTCGCCGTTCTGGCATGTAGACGGATTTGTCAGTGGGCTGACGTATTCTGGTACCGATAAATCCAATGTGAATTTTGGTGCGGGTGTGTCGTATGAATGGCAATCTGGATTGAAGGGGCGAGTGGAAACTGGCAGGCAAGATCTTTGGCAAAATGCGGAAACGATCCGGCGCAATATTTCGTACCATAGCTACGCGGTTGGCGCGGAGTATCAGGTAACCAGAGAGTTAGAGCTGACTGCGGGGGCGGGCTATTGGGATTACTCAGATAATAATTGGAATGTGAATGGACAATTCTCCGGGACGTACACGTTACTTCCCTTCCCTCATCCCCTTCGGGTGACCTATCAGTTGGATACTTTTGGATTCGATAAAGAGAGTGTGTATTTTTCTCCAGAGTTTTTCGCAAAAAATACGGTGGCCATAGGGTGGCAACATTTCTTAGGATTCCGGAGGCGCAAGGAACACCATGGTGAATCGCCCATGAGAAATCGCTATTCAGGGATGGATATCACCCAATATTTAGGTTGGCCGACGCGTCCGGTCTATTTACCTCGGACATCATTGAATGCGTACTCTTTGGATTATGGATTTTCGGTGGATGATGAAAATAACCTCTATCATCAACTCTCGGCCTCATTGAATTATGCCGTGACAACACGTTGTCATCTTCATGCGGTGGGCATGGTTATTCGAGCAAATGTGGTGGATCAGGAAACCGTCAATGGGTTTGTGCAATGTCATTTTTAGCCGGGCGGTTTTTCACCATGAACTTTAAGGCCTGTTATTGAGTCGTGCATGTTGGCTATTTCGGTGTATGGGTGCTCTTGAATATCATCACAAGTCATCGGTTTCTCCATTACGTATTTTTCTGCCTGATTCCGTTATTCTTTGTGGCCTGTGAACCTAATCAACCTGTGTTACCGCTTCATACACTGATCCCCCAGGCCTGGCAAGGCTATCAACATCAATTCATTGATGCAGAAGGGCGTGTCTTTCGCCCGTACAATCAAGACGATACCGTGTCCGAGGGGCAGGCCTATGCCATGTTAATGGCGGTGGCGTTAGACGACCAACAAACCTTTGATCGTGTCTTCAATTGGGCCAAGCAGCATCTTTCCCGGTCGGAACGGTTTGGAGACCATCTGTTGGCCTGGCATTGGGATGTGGATAAGGGGGTCACCGACTGGAATAGTGCGGCTGATGCGGAAGTGGATATGGCGTTGGCATTGCTGTTGGCTCATGCGCGTTGGCAGGACCAGCAATATCGTAGGGACGCACTTCCTCTCCTGCAGGATATCCTAGCATTAGAGACAGACGTAATTGGTGGCGAACGGTACCTCTTGCCGGGTAATTGGCGGGTAGAGACTGAGGCGTGGCTCCTGAACCCTTCCTATTTTTCTCCGGCTCATTTTCGACTGTTTTATGCGGTGACCGGTGATGAAAGGTGGAATGAGCTTCTTCGGAGCACCTATACCTTTTTGAATCGTTTGTCGCTCCAGGCAACTATTCCGGTCCGGTCCGGGTTAGTTCCAGATTGGATTGGTATTGATCCCGAAGGCCACTTAAAAATGGCAGAAGGATTTTCTCACGATGTGACGTGGGATGCGGTTCGCATGCCGTGGCGGGTGGCGCTCGATGTCTTGTGGGAAAAAGAGGATTGTGCCATGGACTATTTGGAGAGCATTAATGAATTTTGGGTGAGTGAATGGGCTCAAAAAGCTGGGCAGTTTTTTCTGGAATATCGTCTAGATGGAGAAACGCTCAAGGCAGAAGAACAGGTGGGCGCCTATGCGATGGCTCTGCCAGCGCTACAGAGCCTACAGTCTCCTCTCACCTCCGAAGTCACCCACAAGGTGCAGACATTCTTTCATGAAGATGGACAATATTTTCAGGATGATCGGGACTATTATCAAAATAGTTTAAGTCTCTTGGGTCTCTTGTCCCTTCCGTATCCTGCACACTCAACTCTTCCATCGTTGGTCCGGGAATTTCAGCGATTTACTCCGAGTGCAACAGAAACCTGTGTAAAGAATGCGCATTCTCTATTGGAATAGAAGACCGCTTTTCTCTCCTCTCTTGTTTCCTCTTCTCTCATGACCGATCAAGGTTTTTTGGCTAGCGCGAGGCTGATGAGCTGGTCGGGGTCGGTATACCATTTGACCATTTCAAATCCGGCGCAGATCAAAAGGTTTTCAGCCAACGGGTGGTCATATTTTGCACTGAGTTCGGTGCGAATCTCTTCATCTTTATTGAGTGGAACGGAAAGGTCCAGATCTGGAATATCGATGGTTTGATCCTGTGTCGATCGTAGCCACATTTCAATGCGATGGGCTTCTTGGTTGAAGCGTGCCACATGGTCAAATTTATCTGGATCACATTGGGCGCCTAATTGGTTGCGAAGCACTCTGAGAATGTTTTTGTTGAATTTTGCAGTGATGCCTTTCTGGTCGTTATATGCCGCTTCCAAGCGGCGAGGGTCGGTAATGAGTTGGACACCTAATAAGAAAAAATCGCCTGAGGCCATTTCGGTATTCACCGATGTTAAGAAATCTTCAGCGGCAATCGTTGGAAGGTTGCCGATGGTGCCCCCGAGAATGACCACAAGACGCTTCCCGCCTTCAGGTATATGTTCCAGGTGTACGAGGAAATCTCCTGCCACGCCATGAATCTGAAGACCCGGATATTCTTGAACAAGTTCTTCCGAGACACGGCGAACAATCGTTTCATCCACGTCAAATGGTACGAAATGGCGCAATTGGTCGGCGCGCGTCATGGCATCCAGCAAGACGCGGGTTTTGGTCGCCGCACCCGAACCTAATTCCACGAGCTCCTCCGCCCCGCTCAATTCGACGATTTCGTCTGCCCACGTGACGAGCAATTGGTGCTCGGTTCGCGTTTGGTAATACTCGGGCAATTCACAAATCTGTTCGAAGAGGGTTGAGCCGCGTTCATCGTAAAATAATTTGGACGGCAGAGTTCTCGGATTGCCAAGGAGGCCGGTCTTCACGATATTTCCCAATGTATCGGGATCTTCTCTCGTGATGGGTACGTCAATGGTTATTGATGCCTCGGCTTTTGAATTCATGTACTCCTCCCTGGTTCGAGAATAGCCCAGCAGCGGTGAGTCAATACATCTAGCGCTGAGGCGTAATGAGCGTGTCAGATATTATGAAAAATAAAATTCCGATAGGTGAATTGAGAAGAGAAAAAGAATAAGGAAAAGGACAGGAAGAATCGAAATATGAAGTTTCAAATAATTCGAAGCACTATACCGTGCATGTTTGATTGATGCAACCAATTGCGGTGATGGTATCGTCGAGAAAGAAGAGGATAAGAAAATTGGATCAGGAATAATTTGGGAGGTTTATTGCGACACTTCGAGACCTTTTGGTCGTACGAGTTGTTCAATCCATCCTAATAGCCCATCCACCATCAATGCCAAGATTGTGGCAGGTAAGGCACCAGAAAGAATGACATGCACATCGGCTAATTGTAGCCCGGAGACAATGGGAACACCTAATCCTCCAGCTCCGATAAACGCGGCGAGGGTGGCGGTTCCCACCGTCCAAATCGCGGCTGTTCGAATGCCGGCCATGATGGTCGGCGCGGCGAGCGGAAGGCGTACTGATCGTAAGATTTGCCATTCGGTCATCCCGAGTGCTCGACCGGTTTCCACGACCGTTGGTGCGGCATCTCGCAGGCCAGAATACGTATTGCGCACGATGGGATAGAGCGAATAGATCCATAAGGCTATGATTGCAGGCAGGACGCCTACCCCAAAAAGTGGAATCATAAAGGCGAGCAAGGCAATAGAAGGAATGGTTTGCGACATGCCGATGATGCGGATCATTGTTTCGGCGCCTGTTCGCCAACGCTCCAGCATGAAGGCCAACGGGATTGCGACCATAATACCTAACAGCAAACCCAACCCTGCCAATCCTAAGTGTTCTCCTGTCCGAACCATCAATGGCGTTCGGCGCTCCCACATATAGGCTAAGAAAGACATCGATACTTTATGTGTTGCTATAGCTGGTTGTTGGTCCTCTTTGACTAAATGCAATGCATATAATGCATCGTAGGCGACGTTGGGTATGGCTTCTCCCTGTTCTTGAATGCGTAAGTTCAATGCACGCATGCGTGCAGAAGTGAGGGCCTGTGTAAGTAAGCTAAGAGTCGATGCCAATTCAGGATGTTGCTCCAAGGTTTCTCCGCGTACAAGCGCTGCCGCGTCATACGGCGGGAAGAACTGACGGTCGTCTTCCAGTACCCTAAAGTCGTACATCGCCAATCGGCCGTCCGTGGTATAGACGTCCAACACATCCACATCGCCGTTCTCTGTGGCTTGATATTTTAAGGATTGCTGCATCCCAACCACCTCACGAAATTTTAGGCCATATAATTTTTTGAGTCCCGGTAGCCCATCGGCCCTTTGGATGAATTCATAGCCCAATGCGGCTTTCAATTGGGGAGCGACTCCAACCAAATCCGAAATCGTGCGTATATTGAGAGTCTGCGCACGATCTTGCCGTAGAGCCAGGGCATAGGAATTATCAAATCCCAGTGGTGCGAGCCACCACACGTTCCACCGTTTCCGGAATTCACTTCGTACGCGGATTAACACCGCCGTCGGGTCCCGCAACGCCGGTTCCCCGAGAATGGTGACGAGACCCGTGCCCGTATATTCCGGGTAGAGGTCAATGCCACCTGAGATTAACGCTTGAAAGCATATTTGTGTGCCTGCAAGACCTAATCGTCGTTCGACGGTTAAGGTGGTTTGGGCTTCAATCAGTTGTGCGAACATTTCCGCGAGGAGGCGATTTTCCAAAAAATTTTTGGAACCCACAATGATTGTGGTACTGGATGAAGCCAGAGCTGGCCCTACACATATCAAGAGCACCCATACACTCAATAAACTTCTCTTCACCCATCGAATATGCCATGCACGAACGTCAGGTTTGTCAAACAGCCAAGGTTTCATTTCAAGATCGTGATGCCAAGTGATGTTCAAGAAGGGAGGTGACATATGGAGTGGCAGGTGAGTCCTTGAGTCCCTGGGGAGTACCCATTTGATGAATGTGTCCATCTTTTAACACCGTGATGCGATCACCTAAACGAAAGGCTTCTGACACGTCATGAGTGATCACCACCATGGTTTTATGGAGCGTGGATTTGAGTGCGAGAAATTGTTCGTGCAATTCATGACGAGTCAAGGGATCCAATGCGCTAAACGGTTCATCGAACAAGACAATAGGAGGATCAGCGGCTAAGGCCCTGGCGACAGCCACCCGTTGGCGTTGTCCTCCAGATAATTCAATAGGGTACCGATTGGCTATGAGTGTTGGATCTAAATTGACGAGAGGGAGTAAGGTATTGAAGCGATCATGCTGTTGCTCAATGGGCCATTGTAATAATTGAGGCACCAAACAGACGTTATGACGGATGGTCCAGTGCGGGAAAAGTCCTCCATCTTGAGGGATGTAGCCGAGCCGTCGTCGAAGGGCAATGGGATCTTGGTTGGTGGCTGGATGGCCTTGAATGAAGATTGCGCCTGAAGAAGGTTCGGCCAGACGATTCAGTAATCGCAGGAGTGTGGTTTTCCCCGATCCACTT
>JAJDBR010000113.1 GCA_029261275.1 Nitrospirales bacterium | reverse complement strand
CGCGCCATACGGCTCTCGTCCCAGTTTCCCTCATATTTTGCGATGAAATCCGCCAGAGTCTCGACCAGTCCAGGCCGATCTTTGCCGATGACTGTTAGAACCAGTGCACGCGCCATGGCGGCAGTCTAGTCATTCATACTGTCGTATTACAAGAACTCACTCCAAATCTGAATGTCTCTATATTCAAAAGAATAAAGGTCAGAGCAGCTAATTCACAGGTAGTGGGCCTGCGGGGGAAAAGCTCTTGTAGGCCAAAGCATTGCTATTAGAACCGATGGCGCAAAACCTGTTTTTAGAATCTTTTTTGGTCGGACCGGGGTGGGAATGACTGACTCTTCTCCGGTTGCCTAGCCAGGGTTAGTCATGACTGAAGAAAAGATGGAACCGTAGAGAGGATACGAACGTTTCTCAAGATAAACGCGGCTTGACCTCCGCAAACACATTGCGGGCAAACCACTTAGAAATATTTTTTCGTAAGGAAGTCATTCCTGAAATTTCCAATAACCCGTCTTGCAAGGCCACTCTGAGGCTCATATCCCCCATCCAGACTTGAGTCAGCGTTTTCACATTGGAGAACAAATATAGATCCACCTCATACCCCGGGTCTTTGAGACACAGATCTACAGTCTTTCCAGTTACAACCAACCACCAATTTCTGAGTTCCCTGCCAGAGTCGGAAAATTCCACAGACAGCACCGTTCGGGTTTGGGGGAAACAGGAAGGATCGATACGTCTTTTTATGTCCCACATAAGGAGCTTGGGGTCAAGGTCCTCCTTGGACATGTCACTCCTCACCCACCGCTGGCCCCATACGCCCATCTGTAATATCAAAGGCCGTAATTCCTTCCCGGCTTTTGTCAGGGAGTACACCACACCTTCCTTCGATTCTTCTCGGAGAATGACCCCTGCGTGTTCCAGCATTTTCAGCCGGGCAGAGAGCAACGACGGGGACATCAACGACACCCCTCTTCGAATCCCGTTAAAACTTTGGCCGCCGGCCAGTAATTCCCGAATCACCAGCAAGGTCCATCGCTCACCCACCACTTCCGCGGCTTTCGCTACCGGGCAAAATTGTCCATACCCTTTCATGTGCAAGAGTGTAATCCATTCGCCTGAAATTTCCTAGTACAAATTTTGTACTAGCGGAAATCTTCCGATTGGACGATGATGAATTTCACGACCACCGAGTTCATATTTTTTATCAAACCAAGGAGACGACTATGTTACCACTCACACTCAAGCACTCTGTGTTTGACAAAGTATCGGGCCTAACCATGAGGATTTTTTTTCACCCGGTCAATCTGCAACAGGCTCATGGTCTGCTCAAAGCCGTGTTACTACAATCGCAAAAAGATTTTTTTATTAATGGCACAATCACCAGTCATTCCGCTGTTCCCGAATTAATGGCTGGGATGTGGTTGGCCGGGAGGGAAATTACCTTGGTAGACGGGTACCTTCCTGCCTGGCTGAAAAAGGCCATGGGGGCCGCTCTCTCGGAAGTGAACCAATGTCCGTATTGTGAGGATATGCTGCTCAGCCTGACGTTGGGAGCGCAGGAAGAGAAATTAGTGCAGGCCTTACAAGGCAAGAATCTCGCCCTGATCAATGACAAGCAGAACCAACAACGAATGGCATGGGTCAAGGCTAGCACCCAGAAGTATGCCACCTTACTCCAGACCCCGCCGTTTACTCCAGAGCAAATGCCGGAGGCGCTTGGAAATTTGATCGTCTTTGGGTACACCAACAGGATTTCAGATTTTACGTTGAACGGGTCACCAGTTCCTCACCTTGGCAGACGATTTTTTTTGAAATTATTCGGGCGGGAACTAGAGGAATCGGTCTCTCTGCGATTAACACCCGGTTTGGCTTTGGACTTACTACCAGAAAGTCTGGAACAGACTGATCTCCATTGGGCTCTGCCTAACCCTTTGGTGGCCGATAGTCTGGCTCGTTGGAGCCAGATGTTGGATAAACAGATCCGTCACGTACTCAGCGAAGAGGCCATGAGTCTTATTCGCCAGAATGTATTACATTGGGAAGGTGGGCCAGCCCCTATTTCTCGGGCTTGGGTCGAGGAAGAACTCACGGCGGTTTCCGAGCGAGAAAAGAAGAGGGTGAGGATTGCCTTGCTCGTAGCGAAGGCATCCTATCAAATTGATGATGGCCTGATCCAGGAAGTAGTCGATGATGGTTTCACGGAAGCGGAGTTGATCACCTTAGGAGCTTGGAGCGCGTTCTTGGGAGCTAAAACTGTTGCGAATTGGTGTTGGGAGGCTTATAAAGCAAATTCGGCTCATCAAGATACGTTCAAAAGCAAGCCGTGCCTGGTGGGCTAATATTCCATGTCGGAAGGTTTTCATTCTATCATGATTATGAATTGAGAACTCTTGATTTGAAAAGTGATGAGGAAATCTTTAGGAGTGTTTCATCAGGCCATGATTTCTTAACAACGTGCTCAAGAGGGCTTAGACATTTAACTTCTTGCAACCACCGTTTCTTGCTTTTAGGATGCGGTCCTCATGCTTTTGCAATGAGAGAGTAAGAGTACCTGGTTGGGAGAAGAAACCGATATTCTTTAATTTGGAGGGTCTTAACATGATGAATCCGTCTGCATTTCTAATACTTTTCCTGAAGAAGGGTAGAATTCTGCCAACTCTCTTGTTGTCGGTTGGCCTCATGACACCATCATTTGCCCATGAAATACACTCTACTGAGTCTATAGAAGGCTATGTGGGAACGGTTGATTTTATGACTTCCTGCAGCCCGGAGATAATGGAGCCGTTTAACCGCGGCGTGGCCCTGCTCCATCATATGATGTACGCGGCTTCGGAACAAACATTCATGGCCGTTGCCCAGGCTGATCCGAATTGTGCGATGGCCCATTGGGGAATCGCTATGACATTGCTTCATCCCCTCTGGGCTCCACCGAGCGAAGCAGAATTAGCCAAAGGGTGGAACGCTGTGCAAAAAGCCGTCGCCTTGAACCCGTCCACCGCCCGCGAGAAGGGATACGTGGCGGCAGTCGAAGCCTTTTACAAAGATTGGGAGATGGTGAAACACAAAGCCCGCATTGGCCGTTGGGAGGCAGCCCAAAAGAAGCTGCATAAGGCTCATCCCGAGGATATTGAGGCCGGAGCGTTGTATGCCCTTGCACATTTAGCTATAGCTCCAAAAGGGGACAAATTTTTCGCCCACCAGAAACAAGCTGGAGCACTGCTGGAGACGTTGCATGCCAAGGCGCCTGAACATCCAGGGTTGTTCCACTACATCATTCATGCCTACGACAATCCGATGCTGGCCTCCCGCGCGGTTAAGGTGGCGCGAGGCTATCTGAAACTCGCCCCCAACGTCCCGCATGCCTTACACATGCCTAGCCATATTTTTGTCCGGCTGGGTCTCTGGCCCGATGTGGTCGAATGGAATACGCGCTCGGCTACGGCGGCCAACAAGTTGTCTGTTGACAAACCAGTTTCGCTGCATGCCATCCATGCGATGGATTATTTGATGTATGCCTATCTACAACAGGCCCAAGATATCAAGGCGCAAGAACTGCTGGGTAACATCAATGGGATTGAAATGTATCAGGATAGTTTTGCCTCCGCGTATGGCATTGCCGCAGCCCAAGCTCGCTATGTTCTTGAACGGCAACAATGGGTCGACGCAGCTAAGCTCCCCGCTCGAACGCACCAATCATTTGCGTGGGAAAAGTACCCTTGGTATGAGTCGATGACCTATTTTGCCCGTGGTTTGGGAGCAGCCAGAAGTGGGAAGATCTCCGAAGTGGAGAAAGCGCTTGAGAAACTTGACGCTGCGCATGAGCGCACGGTCCAGGCGAGGGAAACCTATTGGGCCATCCAAGTGGATTCCCAGCGAAAATCGGTAGTTGCCTGGAAGACGTTTGCTGAAGGAAAGAAGGCTCAGGCGGTGAAGACGATGCGCGAGGCAGCCGATCTGGAAGACTCTGTAGACAAACATCCCGTCACCCCCGGGGCCGTTCTTCCCGCGCGGGAGCTCCTTGGGGATATGCTCATGGAACTGGAAAAATATCGTGAAGCACTTGAGGCCTATAAAGCGAGTCTCAAGATCTCACCGAATCGATTGAATAGTCTTTATGGCGCGGGACAAGCCGCTGAAGGAGCCCAGGATCTTGGGACCGCACGGATGTACTACATCAACCTCATGAAACTAACCACCGAGGGGGTAACGGCCCGCTCACGCCTTAAAAAAGTCAAAGCCTTCCTGGCTAAAAATTAAGAGGAAATCTTTTTCAGATAATTGATCAGATTAAGAATTCCTGACCAGATAAAGTGGCACCTTAAAAGAAAACCTTTACATCTACAGGAAGTGCCAAAACACAATATGGGTTTGATATCCTGCCGATGGATTGGTGGGAAGTCACCTGGCCCAATTGGATGCCAGGTTCGACATTTTATAAGGGTAAAAGCCGATAGCTTGTTTTCTTCTGGTGGTGAGGGGGATGAGAGAGTAGCTGACCAATGGGGTTTCGGGAAAAACGTCCTTGCCGGTGAAGGCGTAATTAAGAGTTAGATTGAGTAGAACCTGCTTTTGAACCTGTTCGGAAAGATCGGTATCCGCACACCTGGTTTTTGACTAAATGACTTGGCTGTTGGAATGTCAATTGCCGCAGCTGGGTGTGTTCCTACGCCTTATATTTGCCTTCCAATCCGGCTTACCGTGACCATTCAAAAGTGGTATAACAAACCAGCGAAAGCTGCCAAAGGAATATCCGCAAAAATACCACTGGTTTTCAAAACGTATTATGGAAAAACAATTTACTGACATTAAGGCCCATTATTGTTTTGCCAAATCTGACGAAGAATTATTATTTCAGATGCGGCCTGAATTGGAATCCCATGCCGATGAATTTCTTGAGGGATTTTATGAATTCATTTGGAAATTTGGACAGGTGGCGGAATTTCTCACCGACGAAGTGGTCATCGCTCGGCACCGCGGAATGATTCGCCAATGGTATCTCGATTTGTTCGGGGGAACGTTTGATATTTCTTATTTCATGAAACTCTATAAAATTGGTGAAGTGCATGTCAGATTAGGGCTTCCCACACATTATGTGAATGCGGCGTTTAATTATGTTCGGATTTTTGCTATTGGCGAAATTCAAAAACATTATCACGAAGATCCCGGCATGCTTGATAGAGTAAAGGCAGTTGAAAAAATTATCGATATTAACCTGGACGTCTTGACCGCCTCATACCGGGAAGAAGAAATGAGCCACTTTTTAGGTCTCTCTCGTGTTGAAAAAACATTGCTGAGTGGCCTGAAAAATATCAGTTCATATTTTAATTATTTACTCTCCGGAGCACTGGTTTTGGTGGCATTTTTTGCCGTGGGATTGTTTGGGTACGATGTGTATTTATTATTCTCGGGGCAAATACATATAGAAAAAGGTATTTTGACCGTTTTAGGCAGTCTATTAATCTTATGGGCCGCGATAGAATTAATCCATGAAGAAATGAAACATCTTCGCGGAGGGAGTTTTGCTGTAGAGGTATTTATTACGCTTGCCATTGCGGCATTAATTAGGAAAATACTCATCTTTTCTCTATCTCCAGAAAAAACCACGGACGTGTTGATGTATGGCGGGCTGGTGCTGTGTTTAAGTCTTTCCTATTGGGTAATGATGCAAAGAAACACCCGAACGAAGAAATAGCGCGATTGTTATTGAACCTTGTGATTGGTAGTCCCAACCAACCCATTGATGATCATGAATGATTAAGGAATGATAGAGTCCCACAATCTCCCTATCACCACAAGGCAATGAAGGCTTTTGGTTGTGACGGAGTGCGATTGAAGCAGATCTGGAATTGGGACAAAAACCGGGACCGAACCGGGAGCAAAACCGGGAGTGAATAAATTCGGACGGGGCTTTTTTTTGGATGTCCAATTGTTGGGGCCCGGGGGGAAGTTCTTGGTCCCGTAGCGTGTACCTCCCCTCTCCTAGCGCCGCATTTCAAAGGTTTTCCTGCTTCGTGTCGCACCTGACCTTTTCCCAACCCTTCCCGCTCCGGTGCCCGCCGCCCCCAGGCCTCTGAGAAACGAGGAGCCCGACGGTCATCCCTCCAGCCTGTCTTTTGGTCGAGCGAAGAAGTAGGATGCCCACCCAAGGGCTTGGCAGCGTGCCGACTGTAGTCAGCAGCTCCCCAGTCTCGACTACTATTCATACAGGAGACCCTCATGATGATACCCCAGATCCCCCGCTTCATCCAAACCACCGCCGTGCTGAGTGTGCTCGTGCTCATCGGCCTGCACCTGCCGCTCCAGGCCGAACCCCCCAAGATTGCGCCGCCACGGTTGGACGTGCGTGTGAGTGGTAATGGCCTGACGGCTAGCAGTAGCAGCGCCAGCCTCATGCTCCAAGTGGCGGGGCCGAACGATTTTCAGGTCACACAGCACAGCAAAGACGGGTCCCTCAATTGGTACAACCCGGGCTCCCTCATGGATGGGCACTATCGCTACGATGTGTATGCCACCCCCAACATCCAGCGCGACGATCTGACCAAAGCCGAACTGGGGGCCATCCCCACCACGCGGCAGAGTGGCCGCTTTCGTGTCGAACAGGGGCGTTTGCTGGTGGAGCCTGATCCCGCCGCGCAGCGGAGCCAGTTGTCTGAACCCAACACCCTGTGGGCCGCGCTCGTCGATCAGCTCATCCCCTCCGCCGCCGCCCAGAATCTGACCGCGTCGGGTGCTGAAGCACACGTGATCTGGGACGACACTGACAGCGCCGGGACGTTTGACTGGGCCCTCAGAGGGGACGACAATGCTGGCACGGGTAGTGATGCCTTTTTCTTGCAAGACAACACTGACGGTACATTCCGCCAACCTTTTAGGATCTTTGCGGGGGTTAATAACGGGGACTCGTTTCTGGTCGATTCGTTAGGTGATATCCGTCTGGCTGACAGTGACGTCTTCATCGACCGCAGTACCGGGAACGTGAACATCGGCTCGACGACCGAGACCTGCTGTGCCTTGTTTTTGACGGGGAGATTTTTTCCGGAAATCGGCCTCAAAAGTACGGTTTCCGCTTCGACCTGGAAACTCGGGGCAGATGAATTTGCGTTTTTTATTCGCGAAAACTTGGGGTTCTCGAGTTTCGTGATTGAAAATGGGGCCCCCAGAAATAGCCTGCGGATTAACAATCTGGGCCACGTCGGCTTAGGGACGCAGATCCCGCAGGATAAACTCCACGTGCTTAACGACAATCTGCGTATCGAACAAGCCAACGCCACGGACAATGCCCAATTGAACTTCATCGCCAACGGCAACACCTGGGAGATCAAGAATAATAAAGACACCGGGCGGCTCACCTTCTTCGCCCCTGGCGGCGGGGCTACCACGGCCTCCTTTAAATTCGACCGCCAAGCCCAAGAGAACCTCTTCCGGGTTGGCGTGGTGGGCGGAGACACGGTCGACATCAATGGCAATCTGGTGGTGACGGGGACCATTACTCCCGATTATGTCTTTACCCCCGAGTATGCGCTGGAATCCATCGAGGATCATGCGGCCTACATGTGGCAGCACCAGCATCTGCCCGCTGTGCAAGCGGGGAAGGTCAACGCCCAAGGGCAAGGGCTGATCAACGTGGGTGCCCGTAGCCAGGGCATGTTAGAAGAACTCGAGAAAGCCCACATCTATATTGAGCAGCTTCACGAGAAAGCTACCTCCAGGGACACAGAGATAGAAGCGTTGAAAAGCAAAGTGAGCACACTGAAGGCGAAAGAGGCGCGGCTGGAAACGTTAGAGAACAAGATGGTCGCGCTCGAAGGCATGATGCAGCAACGGGTTCGAAACGAGAGCGCTCCATCCGAGGGCTAACGCACGTGATCCCGCGCAATTGTGACGGAAAAAGAATGGAGCAGCTTTGATCACCTCTGGGTGCTCACTCCACCCAGGGGTCATGGTGTTTTGAGATAATCTCCTCAGCCAACTCACAAATCCAACCCCGAGTTAAATTGACAATCCGGGATTCTTCCAACGACCGCTTCGCGATTAGTGATGGCTGGCGTCCCGCTTCCCACCGTAAAAGAGATTCTTGGACATCGAGATCTTCAGCCCACCCTCAGATATGCCCACCTCTCCCCAGGCCATATTCAGAGGGCGATTGAAAAGGGCAGTCTAGCTCTGTTGGGAATTGGAACCGGGACTAAAACCCAGAGTGGTTCAGAAAGTGTTGAAGGAGAGAAAATACAATCTGTTGATATTAAAAATGAAAATGGTGCGGCCGACAGGAATCGAACCGGTAACCTCTTGATTCGTAGTCGCACGCCCTGGGTTTTGACTAGATGGCGTGCCTGATGAGTGCGGAGGGAAAACGAAAACCGTGATAGATTGGTATAATGAGAATCCGCATGGCGGCATTGTCAACGTAATTAAAATTAAAGAGTAAAAAGACCATTCACTGGGCTATAGTCCATTGATCTATTTGTGATGAGGTTTCCTCTTCACCTGTGGAGCGAACCCATTGCGGCAAAAGCTGACAATATCAGCCAACATAAAGATCAGGACTTGTAAAAGAAAAACATACTCCGGTCGTTTCGCTTGAGACGGCTTTCATGGACAGGGAAATGTGTTTGCGGGGAATGTCGACTTTCAGCACGGTGACTTTGACCTGTTGATTCACCTGGACAACCGTATTGGGATCGCTGACGTATCGATTGGCGAGTTGACTGATATGGACGAGGCCATCTTGATACACACCTATATTTATTCCATGTTTCGACACATCGCATGCGCCAGATCTGGAAGCTCCATGTTCGTGTGTGGTGTGGCCATCAACTCGGGAACGTCTCTTCCCGGCTCTATGCTCGGCGACGCATCTTCTGGCCAAAACTGTTCTCTTCTGGCTTCTCGACCATTTCTATCTCGATAGACCAACTCATCAGTCTCCAGATCGTACTCCGGTATGTCGGTCCGTTCCCATCGTTGGACGAAATATTGATAACATAACGTATAGAGTCCATGGTCTTTCGCATTGTGTCGCAAGACATATTCCGGCATCTCCTGAATATCCAAATCAGTATGGTAATGCTGCATCCAAAGATAATCTCCTAGGATCACCAATTTCAGGAGCGGGGGATCCGAATAGAGTTTGAGTTTGACTGACTTCCCAACTGCTTGAAGTCTTTTGAGTAACTCAATACTTTGCCTGACTCCTTCTCGATATTTCTCAATGGACATCATCGGATCCGCAATCGCCCGGATACGTGCACTCGCACCGTGGCTCAAAGGGTTCACCAGCATAATATTGGCTCCCAGGCATTTATCCAGCACAGTCGATAAGTCTCCCACCTGATCACGCAGGGTGTCATACCCGCTTGACCCGATGACCATGACCGTGCGCCCACGGCCCTGGGTCTCCCGCAACTTCCGAATTCCATCCTCGCTCCTTCTCCCCCGTTTAGGGAAAAATGACACGAAGCCTGCGTCAATCGCCATTTTGGCCAATTTTCTATCCTTCCAACTTCTCCGGATATAGGTCATCACGATAATCAGTAACACCGCGACCCCTATTTCCAAAGTGACGAGTGAAACTTTTTCCTTTCCCACATTCGTCCAGTAAGCGAGAAAATTTGTCGCAACAATTGGAAGGGACATCGCAATCCCCGCACTCAAACACAACACAATAATATGATAGCCAATCTCCGAGATATTCTTCATACCCCCACGGATACCCTTACGGGTATTGGCCACAATCTTTTTTACCATCACTTACCCTTCTTTCGTTTCACAAGAAAACCAGATCAAATTTATACATACACACACACATTCAGGTGTCGGCCAAAACCGGCAACCCTTTTTGTCCTATTAACCAACTTCCGGATGCTTATTGGATTGTTCCTGCTTTCAGGAGACCAAGAAGGGGCTGAGCAAAAAAAACGTGTAAGGCCCTGCTTCAATCTCAAGGGGTCTGTCGCCCCCGGAAAAAGAGGTCTTACACGATACGCTTGGCGGTTAGCAGATTTTTTACTCAGACAAGCTAGCCCGGTGATCTATCGGAGCAAAAGCGTCGGGACTTTAGCTGAACGCAACAAGTCGGAGGTTTTGCTCCCGAACAATAGGCTGCGCCAAGGAGCATGGCTGTACGCACCCATGATCAGCATATCGATCTCTTGTTCACGGATAGCCTTGGCTATCACGCTCTCCGCATCACCAGGAATGAGCGAAGGGAAAATGTCGAAATTCGCGGCCTCCAACGTCGTCTTCGCCCATTCAAGTTGTTTGGATGCCTGTTGACTTTCTTTCCCTGACATCAGAAGGTGTACCGGCAGTCCACGAAAGAGAGGGCTTGCCGCCACCATTTCCACGCCTCGTCTCGTGACGATCCCACCATCAAACGCGATCATGACTCGCCGCGGTTCCGTGAAACTATCCGTGACCGCAAGAATCGGCTTGTGAAGGGCGCGCACCACTCGCTCAACATTGCGCCCTAAATCACGCTGAGTCGCCTCAGCCGAGACACCCCTGCGACCAAATACAAACAACCGTACGTCTTTTTCCTGTTCCACTAACGTTTCTTCCAACATCCCGTATCGCTGGCGAACGTCTGGTGCGCTGACCCCCGCCACAATCGCGCGCATCCGCAAATCGTTGAGGAAGATCCTTCCCCGTTCACGGATCGCCTTGCTACGACATTCATCTTCATCGGAGAGTTGATGTAACAAGACTTCTTGCGCGTCGAAACCGATAGCCCCGCTATGATCATCACCGGTGGCAATCTCGGGATGCCGATCGATGACATGCAGGAATTCCAATGGTGCCGCCATGCGACATGCCGCCCAAGCCGCATAGTCAGCCACATAATCCGCAAAATGCGATTGATCCACGCAAGCCAATACGGTGTTTTCGTTTTTCATGGGATGATTCCCTCTCAGTGCCCCATCAATGCTTCGACGGCATCAGGCTTATCATGAACGGCAAAGCGATCAACCATCGTGGCGCTAGCCTCATTCAATCCAATCACCTCAACCTCCGTTCCCTCGCGACGAAATTTCATGACGACTTTATCCAACGCGCTCACTGCCGTGATGTCCCAGAAATGCGCACGGCTGACGTCGATGCGTACCCTTTCAATCACTTCCTTGAAATCAAATGAATTGACGAAACGCTCAGCCGAGGCAAAGAAGACCTGTCCCGTGACGGTGTACGCTCGCAAACGCCCGCTGTCTTCAGACTTCCCACCCACGTGTAAGATTTTCCCGACCTTATGTGCGAAAAAGAAACCGGACAAGAGTACGCCCACGAGCACGCCCTTCGCGAGATCATGCGTGGCGATCACCACGACGACGGTGGCGATCATCTCTACACTGGACGTTTTCGGATGCTCTCGTAAATTTCTGATCGAGGCCCAGTTGAAGGTACCGATTGACACCATAATCATCACGGCCACCAAAGCAGCCATTGGAATACGGCCCACCCAGTCACCGATATAGACCACCATCAGCAACAGAAACACACCTGCCGCGAGAGTGGAGAGCCGTCCTCGCCCACCTGACTTCACATTGATGACTGACTGCCCAATCATGGCACATCCCGCCATGCCACCGATGAATCCAGATGCAATGTTCGCGATTCCCTGCCCGACACATTCGCGATTTTTATTGCTGGAAGAATCCGTCAGATCATCGACGATGGATGCGGTCATCATGGACTCTAGCAGGCCCACCACGGCCAGCGTGACCGACACCGGCAAGATGACCCACAACGTCTCCCAAGACAACGGCACATCTGGCAGCAGGAAGATCGGCAGACTGTCAGGAAGTTGGCCCATGTCACCCACCGTACGAATGTCCAATCCAAGGCCAATGGACACCCCTGTCAGCACCACAATCGCCACCAGTGGCGAAGGCACGGCCTTCGTGAGATACGGAAAGAGATAAATGATAGCCAAGCCCGCCGCCACCATCGCATAGACCTCCCAGCTGGCACCAATCAGCTCTGGCAACTGGGTCACAAATATCAAGATCGCCAGCGCATTCACAAAACCAGTGATCACCGAACGTGCCACAAAGCGCATCAAGGATCCCAACCTCAGCCAGCCCGCAAGGATTTGCAGTACGCCAGTTAGCACCGTTGCCGCTAACAGATATTGCAGCCCGTGATCTTTCACCAGCGTGACCATCAGCAGTGCCATTGCACCCGTGGCTGCCGAAATCATCCCAGGCCGACCACCGGAAAAGGCCACGACTGTGGCGAGACAGAATGAGGCGTACAACCCCACTTTGGGGTCGAGGCCGGCAATAAGGGAAAAGGCAATAGCTTCAGGAATCAATGCCAGTGCGACCACGAGGCCTGCCAGCAAATCATTTCGGATATTCATCCCCTCACGAATTTTGGCCATCATCTCTTCAATCATCAAGAACCCTTCTTTCGATTTTGAATGCTATTCTTCACAAAAATTCACGCTACGAGACACCAAGGGGTGTCGGATCTGGCCGACGACCCTTTCTGTTCCACCACACAACTCCTGGATGCTTGTTGGGTTGTTCCTGCTTTCAGGAGGCCAAGGAGGGTTTGAACAAAAAAATCGTGTAAGGCCCTACTTCGTTCTTTCGGGGTCTGTCGCCCCAAGAAAAAGAGGTCTTACACGATACGCTTTAAAGTATCACAGAGTATTTACTCACGCAAGTTGGCCTGTAGAAAACGAGAAAAGAACGGACCGAAAGGCCCTTCTCTATGGATTGGATGCCATTGTTCACTTGAGCCGAAGGGGCGGGAAGTAGGAACAGCGAGTGCCATCGATTGGTGATTCACAGATGTCCGTGGATGCAATAATCAGGTGGTCTCGGGTAGGACCGCTTTCATGGAGAGGGAGATGCGCTTGCGTGGGATGTCGACTTCCAACACAGCAACTTTGACTTGTTGGTTGACCTGGACAACCGTATTGGGATCGCTGACGTATCGATTGGCGAGTTGACTGATATGGACGAGGCCATCCTGATGCACGCCGATATCCACGAATGCCCCAAAGGCTGTCACATTGGTGACCACACCAGTCAAGACCATACCAAGGGCAACTTGCTCAATCGATTGTACACCTTCATCAAATTTCACGGCTTCAAATTGTTGACGTGGATCACGTCCAGGCTTGGCTAATTCGGTCAGAATATCAGTAAGCGTGGGCTTGCCCACGTCTTCCGTGATGTAACGATCGAGATCTATGGTGCGTTGGCAATCAGGGTCCTTCATCAAATCTTTCACCGAACAGGCTAAGTCTTTCGCCATCGTCTTGACCACGGCATACCGCTCGGGGTGAACAGCGCTCGCATCCAAGGGCTGTTCCCCACCGGTGATGCGCAAGAATCCAGCGGCTTGTTCAAACGCTTTGGCTCCTAAGCGAGGCACCTGCTTCAAGGCTATACGGCTTTTGAAAGGCCCATGTTCCTGTCGAAAAGCGACGATATTGGTGGCAAGTTGCGGCCCCACTCCCGAGACGGCCGTGAGTAATTGCGGACTTGCCATATTGACGTCCACCCCCACCCGATTTACACAACTAATGACCACATCCTGCAGACGTTGTTTTAAGATCCCTTGATCGACATCATGTTGATACTGCCCTACTCCAATAGCCTTCGGATCGATCTTGACCAGTTCCGCTAACGGATCCATCAGTCGCCGACCAATCGAGACGGCTCCTCGTACGGTGATATCCTGTTCAGGGAATTCCTCACGGGCCAAAGGTGAAGCCGAATAGATGGAAGCCCCGCTTTCGTTCACCATGACAATAGCAATAGCCGGAGACAATTTTAACGCACGAACAAACGTTTCGGTTTCTCTGCCTGCAGTCCCGTTGCCAATGGCAATCGCTTCAATTTGAAAGCGCTGGCATAATTCGGTCACCGTGTCCCCTGCTTTGGAGGCGCCTCCTGGGCCCTGATTGGGATAGATCACATCCGTATGACGCAATTGACCTTGCCGGTCAAGACAGACGACTTTACATCCGGTTCGAAAACCCGGATCAATGGCCAGCATAGCCTTTTGGCCCAATGGCGGCGCCATGAGCAGTTGTTGGACGTTTTGCGCAAACACCTCAATGGCTGTCTGATCAGCCTTTGTTTTGGTCTGCAGACGGGTTTCGGTTTCCATTGAAAGAGACAACAATCTGGTGAAACAATCTTGCGTCGCAAGCGTCACCTGAGTCGAGGCCGATCCGCTCCCTTTCACAAATAAGCGAGACAGCAGTGCCAGCGCTGCCGTTTCCGGCACGACCACCCGAAAGGACAGAAAACCTTCCTGCTCACCACGGCGCATGGCTAACACACGATGAGAGGGCGCCGTCCCGACCGGTTCTTCCCATTCTAGATAATCTCGATATTTGCTCCCTTGCACATCTTTTCCACGTACCCCTGTGGTCTTGAATAAGCCTTGTTCTAGGTACAGTGTGCGCATAGTTGCGCGGGCCTGCTGATCTTCGTTCATCCATTCAGCCATGATATCCCGTGCGCCAGCCAACGCCTCTTCCTCCGATTCTACGCCCGATTCTGGCTTGAGGAATTTCTGTGCCTCACCGATCACATCCCATTGACCCTTCTGTTCCCAGATGGCTTGAGCCAACGGTTCCAGCCCACGTTCTTTGGCAATCATGGCCTTCGTGCGTCGCTTGGGTCGGTAAGGTAGATAGAGGTCTTCCAGTTTCGTCATAGTGGAAGCCGCGTCAATCTGGCCTTGCAACACGTCAGTGAGTTTACCCTGTTCCTCAAGAGAGGCCAGAATGGCCGTCCGGCGTTTGTCCAATTCCCGCAATTGCGCCACACGATCTCGAATTGACGTAATGACGACCTCATCCAATCCACCCGTCACCTCTTTACGATAACGCGCGAGAAAAGGCACCGTCGCTCCGTCGTCCAACAGCTCCACTGTGGCCGTCACCTGCTTCACCGCAAGACTCAACTCCGAGGCCATTGTTTTGTCATGTAATAGTACTGTCATCGTTTCATCTTATTTAGACTACGTCACTCACCATCTTTTTATTTTTTATGTCTTAGAGGGAAACGAACAATGGCCGGTCTAATCCAGCAAGAATTCAAAATCCCTCTGAGAAAGTGCAGTTCCGCCTCCCCGATGAGCCGCCCCTTCTAAGACGGCTTGATACAGTTCCATTTTTTGTTGTTTGAGCTCCATCATCTTTTCTTCAATGGTATGACGCATGAGTAAGCGCATGATCGAAACTTTTTGCTTTTGCCCAATGCGATGCGCGCGGTCCGAGGCCTGATTCTCTACCGCTGGATTCCACCACGGGTCTAAATGAAACACATACGAGGCTTTCGTCAGATTTAACCCCTGCCCACCAGCTTTGAGGCTCAGTAAAAAGGCTATTGGTTGATTCCCCTCTTGAAATTCCTGTACGATTTTTTTTCGAGTGGCTGTGGGAGTCGACCCATCCAGCCGGACATAGGGAATGTGATGCGTTTGAAAATCATGTTCAACCAAATCCAAATAGGAGGTGAATTGTGAAAACACGAGCGCACTGTGCCCTTCGTCCATGAGCTCCTGAAGCCGTTCGACCACACACCCCAATTTTGGCGACGTATCCGTACTCTCTTTCTGAATAAGACGAGGCGAGAGACAAATTTGCCGCAATTTCAAAATGGCGGTGAGAGCAATGACTCGCGCTTGGGCAGACGTTTTCGTTCGGTATGCCGACGCAATGGTCGATCGAATGGTCGCCACGGTATGCTGATACAGTG
>JAJDBR010000112.1 GCA_029261275.1 Nitrospirales bacterium | reverse complement strand
ATCCAATGGCGAATGAGGGTAAACAGAATATAATCCAGATCGCCGCCTTCCTGTGCGGCGCGATCCAGAGCTTGATCAGGCCCGAGACCCTGCTGAAAAAATCCTTCGGCACGATCGGCAACGTGATGGCGCTGGGCCAAGGCTGTCCACCAGTGGGCGAATTGTTGCCATTTGATAGAATCAAAAGTCATGAGAGATGGTGTCAACCAAAATCCTTGGCTCATGGTACGATTCGTTGCATACCAAAGCAAGTGTAAGGAGGAGAAGCAATGTCCCAATTCGTGTTGATCCGTCATGGTGAATCTCAGTGGAATTTGGAAAATCGATTTACCGGATGGGTGGACGTGCCACTCACGCTGAAAGGAGAAGAAGAAGCTCGAGCAGCGGGAGAAAAGCTCAAGGCGTTTCAGTTTGATTGCGCGTTTACGTCAATGCTTAGGCGAGCGCAGGATACGTTGCGGATTGTGTTGGAAATGATCGGTCAGACGACGATTCCCATTACGGAAGATAAAGCCTTAAATGAACGGATGTATGGCGAGCTTCAAGGGTTGAATAAAGCGGAAACAGCCAAAAAATTTGGGGACGAGCAAGTCAAAATCTGGCGCCGTAGTTTTGATGTGCCGCCCCCTGGAGGAGAAAGTCTCAAAGATACCGCGGAGCGGGTGCTCCCGTATTTCGAAAGCCAGATTTGCCCAGAGTTGTTAGCCGAGAAGACGGTCCTCGTGGTGGCACATGGGAACAGCTTACGGTCGCTGGTCATGCATTTAGAGAAATTATCACGAGAAGCGGTACTCGAGCTGAATATTCCAACCGGTGCACCGTTGTTCTATGATCTGGATGATCAGGGTGCGGTTATGACACATCGATATTTGTAAATCTGGAAGTGAGTAATGGGTATCATCGTGCTGTTTTTCATCGCGGGGTTGTGGATGGCCGATGGCATTGCGTTGATCGTGGCCCCAGAACGCATGGTTGCCACCTTGCGCCAATCGCTCATTGTCGCGCCTGGGTTTTTGAAATGGGGAGGATTAGCTGGATTATTAGGACTAGTTTTGCTGGTCGCTACGCAAGGAGTGGCCTATCAGCCTCTTTGGATAATCGTGAGCCTGAGTATGGTGGCAAAGGGGATCTTTTTATATGCGGGCTCAGATCTCTGGCGGTTACGCATCGTGAAATGGTGTTTAGAGCGGGAGCCAGTCGACTATCGCCTTTGGGGCTTGGGATTATGTACGCTTTCGATTCTCCTACTAGATGCCATGAATTGGGGGCGCGACTAGATTTGGCCATAAGCCATATGGAAAAAGAGAAAAGGGAGAACATTGTTGTATAGTGTGAAGGAAAGGGTATCTTCTCTTGATTTTCCCGCACTAAATATTCACTGTCTGTCCAATGACCAATTCCGAAAGAACAAAGTTTGATGAAGTGTGGCAGGTACATCAACTGGCAGATTGGCCCGGCGATCTTGGTGGTGACGAAGGGCAGCTCATGACCTTAGATACCGTGATTGGTGGATGCCTGACCTATTTTTGTGAAGAACATGAATTAGATGAACAACGCGTAGGAATTTTGCGTGATTGTCTTGCCGAACTCGAAGGAGTTGTGGAAGATATATCTGAAACCCCATCCGAATATTTTCGCCGCCTGCAATTTCTTGGAACGACCCTCCTTCAAGACTATTCTTAACAACCATATGATGAGAGTCATTTTCTCTGCAAATGCACCAATCAAGACTAAACAATATGTCGTGAACGCAAGGGCTTAAGGGGAGTGGAAGGGGCACATTCCATCTCGCCTAGGTACCCATTCATGAGGGGCTACTGATTTAAGGAGTAGGTTGTTAAAAGAGAGTAGAGGAAAAGTTTCAGGGGTTTTTTACCACACAACAAGGAGGTTTCACATGGCCAGTTCGACGAGTCGATTCGAAGTGTTTGCAGGGAAGAATGGCAAATTCTATTTTCGTCTTAAAGTTCAAAGTGGGGAAATTATTCTTGCAAGCCAAGGGTACGCACTCCGGTCCTCAGCTCGACGGGCCATCCAATCCGTACGAGATCATGCCTCGGATGCGGCCTGTTATGCTGCGAAGAAAAACAAAGCAGGAAAATCGTTTTTTAACTTGGTGGCCCGCAACTCCAAGGTCATTGGCACAAGCCAATCCTATGCCTCGCCAGCAGGGATGAAAAAAGGCATAGCAGCGGTGAAAAAGGCAGCTGCCAAGGCTCCCATCGCATAAGTTTATTGCAGAAGCGGGGTGCATTGGCACCCCGCCATGAGCCAAACAGCAGGGTTGCCAAAATTGAGGTGACGAGACGATAGGGGCCAATTGCCAATCAGATAAGCCTGGTTTGACGCTGGAAAAAATGCTGTGGTACCGTGATTTACTGTATTTTTACTTAAATCTTCTGATCGTAAGGCTGGGGCAATGAACCAACAAAAAGACCTGAAAGAGATCCTGAATACCCTCCAATATACAGATGATGCCAAGGTGGTGGAGCAGATTTCTGTCCACACCAAAAGGGTGATCACGCGAATGAAGGGCATCCGTCGAAAAGTGGTAGTGATGAGTGGTAAAGGTGGTGTGGGCAAAAGTATGACCACCGTAAATCTGGCACTGGCTTTGGCTCGCATGGGGCAAAGCGTGGGGTTATTGGATGTCGATATTAATGGACCCTGTGTGCCGCAAATGTTAGGCATGCGTGGGAAAGGCTTATTGGATACCGCAGAGGGAGCCGTCCCGCCGACGGGTCCGTTGGGCTTAAAAGTGGCGTCGATGGATTTTCTCTTACAGGACAATGCCCCCGTTCGATGGAAGGGGCCGATGGATCTCAGCCCAGTCTGGTTAGGCCTCACCGAAATGAATGTGATCCGGGAGTTTCTGTCGGATATGGTTTGGGGCGAATTAGATTATCTGTTGGCTGACCTGCCGCCAGGAGCCGCGGCC
>JAJDBR010000111.1 GCA_029261275.1 Nitrospirales bacterium | reverse complement strand
TTCCCTCGCTCGCGCCAATTCTTTTTCATAGGATCCGGATCGTCCACCCACCACATCTCGAATCTTGGCAAAAAAATCACGGAAAAAGTTGGTGCCGAGAACCGCTTCTCCAGTGACTACACCTAAATATTCCGTAATTCGATGTCCTTCAATATTAGGTGTCGTGGTTAAAATCATCCTTTTGTCCTTTCAAAGAGGGAAAACAACAGGGCCATTTAACAGTCCATTCTGTATTTTTCAAGAATCTTTCGTTTCCAATTTCTTCATTCACCTATTAAATCAGTAGGTGTTTTTCATTGAGCAAGATTTCTCCACTCCCTCTAGTATGTGTGTTTTTTATCTCTACCATGCCCAGAAAATGGGCAAAATGCTAAACTAATCGCCTACCTTGAATGACCCGAGACCTTCGTCCATTTATCCACATCTTTATACCCATTTTCGTGGGATGACGTTCGACTATTCTCAAAGATGTCTGTATCGTAAAGCTCCAGAATTTGCCTAAGCATGAAACTTTTCCCAAACTAGATTATTCTACAAAATTACGAATACAAATTGCGCCCTTAGAACCACCTCACTAGTTTTTCGGAGGAGCATTCCCGTGCCTTCAGAATTCGTTCATCTTCACCTTCACACGCAATATAGCCTCCTTGATGGGGCGAACCAACTGAATCCTCTCTTTCAACAAGTGAAGGATTATGGGATGCCGGCTGTCGCGATGACAGATCATGGCAACTTGTTTGGCGCGATTGATTTCTATCAAAAAGGCAAGAATCATGGTATCAAACCCATTATTGGGTGCGAAGCCTATATGGCCCCTGGCAGCCGCAGTCAAAAATCAGGGCACACGGCTCATACGGAGTATTATCATCTGATTTTACTTGCCACCAATCAAGTCGGCTATCACAATCTCATCAAACTTTCTAGCAAAGCGTATCTTGAAGGGTTTTATTACAAACCGCGAATGGATAAAGAACTGTTACAGGAACATCATGAAGGGCTCATTGCGCTCTCGGGATGCTTGAGCGGCGAAGTGCCCCAATTAATCGGCCAACACGACCTCGAAGGCGCCATGCGCGTGGCTGATGAATATCAGTCGATCTTTGGAAAAGACAATTATTATCTTGAAGTGCAAGCCAATGGACTAGAACAGCAACAGATTGCGAATGCCGGTCTGATGGCGATGCATAGAAAATTGGAGATCCCGTTAGTGGGAACCAATGATTGCCATTACCTGACCAAACGTGACGCCAGGCCCCATGAAATCATGCTGTGTTTACAAACGGGCAAGACCCTCAAAGATCCCAACCGCATGAAGTTCGATACGGATCAGCTGTACGTGAAATCCATGGAAGAAATGGTCACGGAGTTTGCTGAATTTCCTCGAGCTGTCTTAAACACCACACAAGTCGCCGAGCAATGTGATCTCACCCTTGAATTCGGGGCCACGTATCTCCCTGATTACCATGTGCCCGAAGGTCAAACGCATAATTCGTATCTCCAGCATCTTTCTGAAGAGGGCCTGCGTGAACGCCTGCGTGAACGTCCCACCTCAATTCCGCTGGAAGCCTATCAACACCGCTTAACCACGGAGTTAGCGGTCTTGAATGCTATGGGTTATGCCGGCTATTTTCTCGTCGTCTGGGACATCATTAATTTTGCGCGATCCCGGAAAATCCCCGTTGGCCCAGGACGCGGCTCTGCGGCTGGGAGTCTAGTTGCCTATGCCCTCCGAATTACCGATTTGGACCCGCTATCCTACAATTTGCTCTTTGAACGGTTCTTAAATCCTGAACGGGTGAGCATGCCAGATATCGATATGGATTTTTGCATGGACCGACGAGGAGAAGTCATTAATTATGTGATTGAGAAATATGGTGAAGCGCACGTCTGCCAAATTATCACCTTCGGAACATTGGGGGCCAAAGCCGCCATTCGGGATGTTGGACGAGTGATGGATTTTCCTTATGCCGAAGTGGACAAGGTCGCAAAGTTAGTTCCCACGCAACTCAACATCACGCTGAAAGATGCCCTCAAGCAGGAGCCTCGGCTGCAGGAATTGGTTGATGAAGAACCTGGCATGAAGGAGCTCATGGATACCGCCATGGCATTAGAAGGGTTGGCCCGCCATGCTTCTACTCATGCTGCAGGAGTAGTCATCTCCCAAAAACCTCTTATGGATCATGTTCCCCTCTATAAGACCAGCAACGACGAAGTCGTTACACAATACACGATGACCGATTTAGAAAAAGTTGGATTGGTCAAGTTCGACTTTCTTGGCTTGAAAACGTTGACCATGATTCATGATGCCGTCAGGCTCGTGCATTTGTCACAACCGGCAGACGCTCAATTCGATATCAATAACTTACCGCTCAATGATCCGAACACCTTTGCTCTCCTCAGCTCCGGAAAAACAACTGGCATTTTCCAACTGGAAAGTTCGGGCATGCGCAATTTATTGGTAAAAATTAAACCTGAGACCTTTGAAGATTTAATTGCCATACTTGCCTTGTATCGACCTGGCCCCCTTGAAAGCGGCATGGTCGATGATTTCATCAAACGAAAACGCGATGAGTCGCAAATCGTGTACGAACCTCCCCAACTAGAACCCATCTTAAAAGAAACCTATGGGGTCATCGTCTATCAAGAACAAGTCATGGCCATTACCAACCAATTGGCCGGATTTTCATTGGGGCAGGCCGATTTGCTTCGACGCGCCATGGGCAAGAAAAAACATGATGAAATGGCCAAGCAAAAGACCTTGTTCATCTCAGGGTGTCATGAGAAGGGGATCGCGGAGAAGCTTGCCGAAAAATTATTCGACCAAATGGCCTTTTTCGCTGGGTATGGATTCAATAAATCTCACTCTGCCGCGTACGCTGTGGTCACCTATCAGACCGCGTATCTCAAAGCCCATTATCCAACAGAATTCATGGCCGCCCTTCTGACCTCAGAAATGGGCAATACGGATAAAATGGTTGGCTACTTTACTGAATGCCGGGAATTGGGATTAAAAATACTGCCGCCCGATGCGAATCAGAGTTTAAAAAACTTCAGTGTCGTACCGGAAGGCATTCGATTTGGAATGGCTGCCATCAAGAATGTCGGAGAAAGTGCCGTGGACATTGTTCTAGAAGCCCGAGACCAAGACGGCTCATTTGAATCCTTCGTGGATTTTTGTTGCCGGCTAGATTCTCAAAAGGTCAACAAACGTGTACTGGAAGGATTGATCAAAGTCGGCGCCTTTGATTCCATGGGCACCTCACGTGCCAGTCTATTTGCTATTCTAGACCAAGCCATGGAGCATGCTTCGACCGTTCAACGCAATAAACGAGAAGGACAAACAAGCCTGTTTGACTTGGCTCCAGAGGACACCTCCGCTGAGGAGACCAAGAGCTTCGGATTCGTCGTCCCTCACAAACCAGAATGGTCCCAAAATGAATTATTGCAACATGAACGAGAACTGACTGGATTTTATATCACGGATCATCCCCTCAACCGCCACCGTATGGCCATCGCTCATTTTTCCACATGCTCCACCCAATCACTCAGAGAAATCAAAGAAGAACGCGAGGTTAAACTCTGCGGCGTCATATCCAGTCTCAAAATAACCACCACAAAAAAAGGGAATCGAATGGCGTATGTCCAATTGGAAGACTTACAGGGTACGGTTGAGGCCATCATTTTCCCGGAAGCCTTTAAAAGCCACGAAGAGATGCTAAAACCAGATTCCGTGATTCGCATCACCGGATCAGTAGATCTAATGGATAACGGTGCTAGAATAAAAACGACCCGAGTGGAACTCCTGCCGCAATTGGAAAGTGAAACGGTGAAACATGTGACACTTCAAATTCACGAACAAGACGTCTTGCCCCACAATCTGGTAGACTTGAAGAACATTTTTGAACGACATTCTGGTCCCACGCCTATTTCACTATCTTTTCATCTTCAACCCGACATGACAGCCAATCTTCCACAATTACCCAACGTCGGCATTTCTCCCACACCGGAATTTTTAGAAGAAGTGGAACATCTGCTGGGAACATCGACAGTCGCTTTCCACTAATAGCCTTCCACCAAGGAGCCTGCCGTGCGTGAATATTTGGATTTTGAAAAACCCCTGAAAGATCTTGAAGGGCGTATTGCAAAAATCGTGAAATCCAAGTCCAAGAAAGTCTCGGTTCAAGATGCCATTACCAAAAGTACAGAACAGCTTGCCACACTCGAACAAGAAATCTTTGCCAACCTCACACCTTGGCAACGGGCTCAGATTGCCCGACATCCTCAACGCCCTTCCATTTCGGATTATCTGGAAGAGCTCACGGAAAATGTCCTCGAACTCCACGGAGATCGCCTGTATGGTGAAGATCGTGCCATCATCGGTGGGTTTGCCACCTGGAACAACCACTCCATCATGGTTATGGGCCATGAAAAAGGGAAGTCACTAAAAGAGCGGATGCGCCGAAATTTCGGCATGGCGAAACCCGAAGGGTATCGAAAAGCCTTGCGTCTTATGAAGCTCGCTGAAAAATTCCAACGTCCGATTCTGACATTTATCGATACCCCAGGAGCCTATCCTGGGATTGATGCCGAACAGCGTGGACAGGCAGAAGCGATTGCCCGAAATTTATTGGAAATGGTTAAGCTGAAGGTGCCAATTATTGCCGTCGTCACAGGTGAGGGCGGAAGTGGGGGGGCCTTGGCCTTAGGCGTAGCTGATCGAGTCCTCATGTTAGAGCATGCCATCTACTCCGTCATTTCACCGGAAGGCTGTGCCGCCATCTTATGGGGCGATGCCTCCAAATCTTCGACGGCCGCCGCTGCTTTGAGGATGACCGCGCCTGAATTGCTCAAGCTCCATATCATTGATGACATCATCCTTGAACCACTCGGAGGCGCGCATCGTGATCTCTCTCTTACAGCAAAGAATGTTTCGAATACCCTCGATACCCATTTCAAACAACTCGGAAAAATCCCTCTACCTACCTTGCTGAAACAACGCGAAGCCAAGTTTCGAAGCCATGGGTCCTTTAGCTCCCTACAGGCTGGAACTAATACGGTTAAAACCGCAAACTCCTAAACAGACGAAGGATATCGTTCTCATTCAAAATGGATAGTGCGGCCACCGGTAACAGGATCATTCCCACCAATGGTTGACAGGTTAATGCCCATTCCCTCCTCAGTTAGCTTTTGACCCTCAAATACCGACAAAACGAAGATGAACAGAATAGCCAGCACATTCCCTATTTCATGAGGGGGATTGCACCGATTAGATCCTTGTCTGGCGACCACGAAACGATTAGGAGGGAGAAGAGGAATGTGAAGGAGGCTCAACGTCGTCAGGAGGCGGATAAAGTTTTTGAATGCGCTCAACTAATTCACGAACTTCCGGAGTCGATTCTCGAGTAGGTTCACTCGGAAGTTGTTCCCAAGTCAGCTCCGAGAATCCATGCTCTTCAAAGGTTTGCCGGATCACATTAACCAAGGCTTCTAGCATGACCTCATCCCCCAACATCAGATTCAGCACCCGTTCTTCGTTCTGGGTTGGAGGCGGACTTTCATGTAATAATGCCCAACATCGGGTAAAGACCGTCTCTCGGATGGCCGCAGGCGCATTGAGAGAATCAAGGTCCGAGGTACATAAGGCCACCACCATCAAAACAAACTGCAGGTCCGGCAGTTCGGGCTGATTGAGATCTAAACGTTGCATGTTCATATGGTACCGATGATTGGATAATCTTGACAAGCACATGACTCAATTCCAAGAACAAGAAGCCCTAACCAAATTGATCGATCGCATCGGCTCTGCTCACGCAAGCAAACGATTGGAAATGCAAGCCCATTATTCAGCGCTTCTGTTGAGTGGTCATCATATCCATGTCCACATGGAAGAATTTCCGGCCATTGCATGGCTGCTAAAAACCTCGTTAAAGGCCACAGGGCTCTGGGCCAGAGCCGTGAGAAATTCTACTAACTATCGCATTGTTGAATATTCCGTACCACTCCCTCATCTTCCAGAGACTTTTGATGGATTTCGAATTTTGCATTTATCTGACCTTCACATCGAAGGCATGATTGATAAAGGGCAATCACTTCAAACAACCTTGTCTACCTTACAGTATGATCTTTGCGTTCTCACTGGCGACTTTCGATTCCGAACGTATGGCTCCTATGACAAAACCTTGCGTTTAATGGACGACCTCGTCAAGACCATTCAGGCCCCATTCGGAATCACAGGAATCTTGGGAAATCATGATTGGCTGGAAATGGTACCCGGACTGGAACAATCGGGGATTCGCATGTTGCTCAATGAATCCCAAGCACTTGAGAAGGGATCAGATGCTATCTGGCTATTAGGCTTAGATGATGTGCACTACTATGAAACTGGGGATCTAGAAAAAGCCATCGAGGCGGCCCCGAAAGAGGCAGTTCGCATTCTCCTTGTCCATTCTCCAGAAATTATTCCACAGGCCTTTGCCGCAGGCATGGACTTGTATCTATGCGGACATTCGCATGGTGGACAAATCTGTCTGCCAGGCGGAGAACCCATTATTACGCATTGCCGCTGCGCACGATCCTATAAAGCTGGCCCCTGGCAACATGAATCCATGCGTGGCTACACCTCCCGCGGGGTCGGCACCTCCCTCTTTCCCATTCGCATGAACTGCCAACCAGAAATCATTATTCATACATTAAAAAAAGCCTCTCATTCACCATAGCCCTGCTCCCTGCACTCGACTAGTCTCCCTTTTGACAGGGGTTCTCCCTCATGCCCTCACGTACCTTTCAATATGATCTCGTCTGTATAGGCCGTGGACCAGCCGGAACCCGCGCGGCCATTCAAGCGGCCAAAATTGGCAAGCGCGTCGCCGTCATTGAAAAACGACATGTTGTGGGCAGGACCTGTTTAGGTACCGCCACCATTTCAAGGAAAACGTTCCGCGAAGCCGTGTTGTCATTTTCCAGGCTGAACTTCCGCTGGCTCCTCAATCAACAACCTGATCCAGCCCATCCCACCGTCGCTCAACTCATTGAACGGGTCACCGAAGTCATCAAAACTGAGTGGGATGTGTTACAGGACTAACTACGCCAAAACGATGGCAGACTCCTCCAAGGCCAGGCCACCTTTCAAGATGTTCACACCTTGGTGTTGCACAATGAATAAGGCCTATCAACCGTAACAGCTGACAAGATTCTCATTGCGGTAGGGACTCAGCCCACAGCACCACCTGGTGTCCCATTAGAGGGCGAGACCATCCTAGACAGCGATGGCATTCTCCAATTAAAAAATCTCCCTCGCTCGTTAACCGTTGTAGGCGCCAGGGTGATTGGGTTGGAATATGCCTTCATGTTTGGGATTTTTGGCATTGAGGTCACCTTAGTTGACACACGGACCCGCCCCTTAGAGTTTTTTGATGGGGAAATCGTTGATGAACTCATTCATCAAATGCGCAATCATCAGGTCACGTTCCACCTCGGAGAAACGGTCGAAAGTTTTGAATCCGTAAAAGGACCACGACCCCAAACCATTATACATCTGGCCTTGAGCAAACGATTGGTCTAGGACGAAGTTTTATATTCTGTGGGTCGAACCGACGCAACAGGTTCCTTACAGTTAAACAACGTGAATCTCAAAACGGACCATCGAGGTCGTTTGTCAGTCGACCACCAATTCCGCACCAAGATCCCACATATTTTTGCCCCTGGGGATGTCATTGGATTTCCCCCATTTTGCTGCGACTTCGTCGGAACAGGGACGATTGGCGGACTGCCATGCGTCTGGCATTCAAGCCGAACCCATGACCACCCATTTCCCTGTGGGCATTTATTCCATTTCAGAAATTTCAATGGTCGGCCTGACCAAAGAACAGCTCACACAGGAAAAGGTCCCCTACGAGGTAGGCATTGCACGCTATCGAGACATTGCCCGAGAAACCATCATGGGCGATCATAGCGGCATATTGAAACTCTTATTGCATCGAAAAGACTATGGGCTCTTAGGTTTCCACGCCATTGAAACTGGCGCAACAGAGCTCATTCACATTGAACAGGCCATTCTCCGCACTGCTCGAGGTCTGGATTACTTTCTCACCACTGTCTTCAACTATCCCACCCTAGCAGAATGCTACAATATGGCGGCCCTTGATGCCTCCAACAAACTCAGGGAGGGGTAAGTTTAATTTCGCCAAAAATGGGGTCAGATCCGAATGGTATTACTCAGTTTCGAAAATAGAATAGAATTCATTTCGAGTCTGCCACGTATTCTGTTGAGCTGATAGGTATCGTGCGGATGTTTGGGAGATCAACAAACTAAAACGGTAACTTCAGACCGCCGGGTAAGTTCTTGAGACCTTTGATTGGAAGGTTTTGTTCTAGCAGACTTTTGAGGATCCCATTATGCTGAGTCACACGTTCAGTGAGATCGCCGCCCATTCCCTCAAGCCCTGAAAAATTCTTTTTCAATTGCTGCATGGGCTCAGCAATCTTCGCCGAAATAGCCGATTGAAGTTGCGCGCCAAACTTTGCAGCCAATTCATTCACCATCTTACCCGCCGCTTTCTGAAGTATGCGATCAAGATCTGACGAGAGCGTGACATCCTGTTGTTGCAATGTTCCCTTGGCATTGGCTTCCAAAGATAATTGAGAAATTCCAGTCACAGCAGAGCTCAGTGCAGTGGTTAACGGATTGATATCACCTTCTTTCCCGGCAGAAAGGTGAAGGGCGCTGAGTTGAGCTCCGCCATTGGCTGACAAGGCCTCACCCTTCAGTTCTGCATGGATGTTCATATCGCCCAGCCCGCTCGTGAGAGCCACAGGCCATTGAGCGTCTTGAGACAACATGAAGTTCTTCAGCTCATACCCTTTGGCCTGCAAGGTCATCTGATCCTTAGGATCGGTAGCAATCACATGATTGAGAGCGCCCTTCAATGCTACAGACTTCACCCCTTTCAATTGCTCGCCGAAAAAAACGAACGTGGTGGGTTGCCCAAAAGTTGGCTGGTCAGACGTGATATTGTGAATGGTTCCGGCCAAGTCTCCTATATCCAGATTGACGGAAACCTTAGTTTTTCGAATTAGAAAATCTGGAAGCGGATTCGCTTCCTTGAAATGGACATCCACACCTTTCCCTCGTAATGGCTTTTGCATCTCAGGCCCAGCCTCACTGCCCCCTAATGCTGGGGCCCATTCCAAAAATGGCTTCGCCCGCTCATACCATTCTGCCCCTTGGCGAACCCAGGATCCAATTTGTCCTCCCAACAGGGTTTGACTCATATTGGCCAAGCCTTGAGGCGACAAATTGTATTTGGCTTTAAGGTGTTGAATGTCCCGCTTGGGTGCCGTTTTCACTTGATCTAACCGAGTCTGGAGTAAGGCAACCTTATCCTCAAATTCTTTCTTGGCACCGTTCAGGGATTCGAGTTCCTGTTCAATGTCTTGTTTCAAGGCTTGCACTTCTCCGACTCCACCCAATATCCCTTTCAACCCACCCTTTTTGACTTTTTTAAGATTTTTTACCCGTTTCTTATATTCGGCCAACTTAGCTTTTCCCGGCAGTTCTTCCAATCGAGATTTCCACGTGTCTTTTTCCAGTTTGAGATCCGCTTTGAGGGTCTCTATCAAACGAATGGTCTCCAGATCTTCCTGTTCCAAAATATTTTTGACGTCTGGGACTTCAAGAGAAGGCAGATCTATGGAAAACATCTCAGACTCTTTCTCTTGAACTGAACTTTCGCGGGTGGCTCCAGATAGGGCTCTGGGCGTCCCCAATCGAACGCCAGCCAAAACCATTTCTTCAACGATGATTTTTCGCCGCAAGAGATTCAGCCCATCAACCCCCATTGTCACATTGGCAATTTCAACGGCATTGGTCATCGGCCTTTTTGGATCCGTCACTTGTAAGCGGGCCAACTTCAACCCGGCAGGAAACAAACTGAGATCAGCCCCATCTAACTCAACCTTTGCACCCACCGCTTCAGTCCCCGCTTCCTCAATCAAACCTTTTACCCATCCATCAATCAACAAAACCCATACACAACCTAAGATTGTTGCGACCACCACAAACGCGCCAAGTCCCCACCAGCGTATCCATTTCGCCATCAGTCACTCCTCCAGGCAGAAAGGCTCTGGTAGGTCTCAAACAACTTGCTGGCCTTAAACATTTGCATGATTTTCGATTTTTGAACCCACGCCAAGATATGTTGCCGATAGCGACGAATGAGCAGGTTTGAAAGCAGCAGAAGAGGCAGAAACAACCCGAGAGAAAACACGAGGCTACCCATCACCATCGAATTATTGAAATGCTCCAAACGCCACCATACGGATTGATAGAGAGAGGTCCAGACACTTTCTAATGACGAAGCCGTCAGCATGGCCAATCCTATCTGATGAAAGAGAGGATCAAGCAAATAGGCCATCCCGGTAAACAAGCCTAGCCCCATCAAAAAGGCTGCAAAATTTACTCGCAGAATGAACACCAAAAGGAGAACAAACAGATTATGCAAACTCAGAAGAGGGGTGAGCCCAGCAATCATGGCAAAACACAACCCCAAAGAAATTTGTCCCGGATCGGTTTCGGAATTTAATACTCGAAGTAGCTTGGCAAGAAGCTTGATCATTGCGTTAAATGGCAGGAAAACATGTTCTTTTAGAATACCCGCGAAACTCTCTCAAGTCCAATACAAACTTTACCATCTGCGAACGAGCCAGATCCCTTTGTCCCGCAAAATGCGGCACTCTCCTAATCAACCAATTATCAAGGAGATGAGTTCAGGCACCATTTTTGTTTTAGTTTTCCCAGAATCTACAACCTTGGGAGGTAAGGACTTTTTCTGAATGCTCTTGGCTTTGGTTCGATGCATTTTCTCTCGCGAATGATACGGCAGGATTCCGCTGAGAACTTCCGGCAGTAGGTCGCAAGGCACATCCTCCATAAGCTTGATAGCCAATTTGGGGTTGGGGCCTGACCGTCCTCCCACAAAAACATCAACGGCCTCGACCACTTCTCCGTGGATTTTGATCTTTTTTCCTAAGAGCCCGACGTCAGCCACCAAATGATTGCCGCAGGCAGCGGGGCATCCCGACCAATGCATTGTAATCGGTTTCATTTCCCTACCGATCATAGCCTCAACCCGTTTGGCAGTTTCCACTGCCCGGCTTTTCGTCTCGATCACGGCCAAATTGCAATAGTCATTACCGACGCAACTGACCAGCCCCTTTTGCACTGGGGTGGGATTGTAGAGAAATCGTTTAAGCAATGGTTCTTCGATAAGGTCTCCTAAATTGCGATCTTTGATATTGGGAATAACCATCGCCTGATTAGCGGCCAGACGAATTTCCCCAGTGCCGTAGATTTCGGCTAACGCGGCGATTCCCTCAAGATCATCAGCGTGAATTCGCCCGACAGGAATTTTGAGCCCCATATAGTTCAACCCTGCCTCTTGTTGACGGTAAATACCCATGTGTTCATTGACTGTTTTGTTCCGCGCCTCTGTTCCCGCGCGAGCCAGCTCCCACCCAACTTCACGCTGCACTTCAAGACGAAATCGTTCTTCACCCCACTCCTCCAGCAAAAAAGCAAGGCGAGCTGTAGTTCGAGAGTCTCGGCATCCATGATCACGGAATACCCGAAGGATAGCTCCCGCCACCGCCACGACCTCCATCGGCGTGACAAACACATCCAGAGGCGTCGCAATCCGATACCCTCCCGAACCCAATTTCCCTCCTGCGAGAATGTTAAACCCCGTGATCGAACCATCGTGTCCCTCCATCGTGGCAGGAACCAATGCCAGATCCTGAGTTTCTAAATGCAAACAATTGTCTGGACATCCGGAAATAGCCATATTGAATTTTCTCGGAAGATTGGAATACGCCCGATTGCCGGTAAACTCCTGCGTGAGACGTCCAACCAAATCCGTCGCATCGAATTTTTCTTGCGCCGTCAAACCAGCCACAGGACAGGTCATAATATTTCGCACATTATCCATGCCGGTTAGCAACGAAGTCAGCCCGGCTTCTTCCATGTGGCGAAACACTTCGGGAACGTGCATAATTCTCAATTGACGAAGCTGAAACTGTTGCCTCGTCGTCAGATCCAGCGACCCATTCCCGTACGTATTGGCTAGATGTGCCAATGTACGAATTTGCTCCGTTGTGGTTCGCCCACCAGGAATTCTAACGCGAATCATGAAAAACCCCGGGGTCGGATTTCGTAAAAATATTCCATACCACTTCAACCGTTGAATATCTTCCTCCGCTATGGCCTCCCACCCTAATTCAGCATAGTGCGCAATGTTCTCCTTGATATCCAACCCGTCTTTCACCGCTTTCAGCACTTCGATCTTATTCATCATGATCCTTTCTTCATTCCGTCACATGGACACACGCCAGATGGAGTCTTTCACGCCTCCCGCTCGGCCACGACGGCCAACGGTTTCCCCAGCGCCTCTCCTGTGGCTGGACCGGCCAGAAATGTAGTTGCCCCAGTTGTCATGTCTTCAGACTCTGATGCCTGTGTTGATGACTGAACCCGCACTGGACTGGACAGCCAATAGGCTCCGCCAACAAATACCGCACCGCCAACCACATTGCCCGACACCACCCAGAATTGATTCCAAGCCAGCCCCAGCCAGGTTACATCGGGGCCATGTGGAAGAAATAACGCGATGCCCAGGATCGATTGATTCGCAATGCTATGTTCAAAACCACTCCCGACAAAGGCAAACAGGCACCAAAAGACCAACATGATTTTTGCGGCATCATTAGTCGTACGGGCTGCCATCCACACGGCTAAACACACTAGCCAGTTACACAGGATCCCACGGATAAACAGTTCCCAGGCCGGCCCGTTCATTTTGACTGAAGCTACCTTCAGTAACAGATCGCTTTGCGGCGCCTGTCCGACCACTGCGGCCTGAGCGATTAACCATGCTATCCCCAGAGAGCCAAGAAGATTCCCCACAAAAGACCAGAAAAAAATCAGTCCCATTTGCTTCATCGTGATGGCTCTGGCCAAAGTCCCTATAGCGCAGACCATATTGTTCCCCGTGAACAATTCCGAGCCAGCAAAGATCACCAGGGTCAGCGCAATCCCAAACGACGCGCCCATGACCAACTTTAATCCAGCCGATCCATCTGCCCAAAACGGCGCGCCAACACTGAAGATCAAACAAATCCCAAAGCCCAGATAGATTCCCGCCATCGCGGAGAGTAGGAGATACCCCACGGGGTTGGTTTTGAGGTAGCTCACTTTCTTTTTGGCCATCTCCACCATACGTTCAACATCAACGGTATACATCGTCTTTTCCTTCCAATTTTTCAAAAAAAAAGCGCCAACTGCGTCTTTCAAGGCCCCATCGGTCAACCTTGTCATCGCAGTGGCGCCCTTGCCACCTCATTCTCAACACCCCTTCATCCTTTGAAGGATGTGTTCCTATTTACTAGTCAAATCTCAATCTTATACTTCGCTCGTGCCCTCCAAACTCAGACGAATAATTCCTATTCCCTTGATCGGACAAAAAAAAACGCCCACTCCCTTGATACTTTGGGAAATGGACGCCAATTGTCCACCAACACATCTTTGTTACATCACCAGTAACTTCATTGTTACCGAGTAAAATATTTATCAGACATGCCCATCCCTGTCAACCAGGGCAATGGACCTATGCAACCGCGCAATGAGAAAGCCTCATGGCTAAGACCATTACAAACGAGGGGCATTACAAAGAAGGCTGCGTAAGGAACCCAACAGCAACCAACACACCGTTATAGGTACTATGCATCGCGATTCCGGGTGCAAGACTTCCCGTATGGATTCGTAGCCATACCGCAAGCGTCCCAATGAGCGAGACCGCTAATAATGCAGGCCAATACTCCAACACCTTGGGCATGTGTACCGCCACAAAAAGAACGGTGGTCATAATTCCCCCAATCGTGGTGCCCCACGATTGAGCCAAGCCGGTGAATAACAATCCACGAAAAAGGGTTTCTTCCATCAGCGGAAAAAGAACGACTATCATCAGGACCCAACCAATTTGCAGCAAGAGCGGCGCCGCCAGTAATGCATCAAAGATGGGCTGCGGAAGATCGTCCGGGGGCAGCACCCCATATTCGGTCAGTGCGAAAAATCCTAATCCTAAGCTTAAGCCGAGTGTGATAAACCACCCCAGATTCCGAAGGTCATAGGATTGTCCCATGAGATCCCAAAACCAATCAGCATTGAGAGATGGCTTAGCCCGACGATCAGCAAATTTCAGAGTGACCACTCCAGCCAAAACAGTCCCGACAAGAAAGGAACATGGAACAAGCCAAGACACTGACTCTTTGGCTAACGCCCCTTCTCGATCACCAAGAGAACTATCAACAAAACCTACACCAATACCCGCGATAAATTCTGTGCCCAACATTCCAACTGCTTGAGTAAGATAAAAACACCCAAGAATCAAGATGGCTGACCACGCACCCCACCAAGGGGTCTGGCAAATTTCCGAGTCGGTTGGCGAATAAGTACATGGGAGAACCGAAAGAGGCATACATGTTTTTCGGAGCTTTGGTTCACCTTCTTGATGACTACCAGAAAAACAGGGGGCAAAAACGTTGTCTCTTACTAAGATTCTGCAGAGGGGGGATTCAATCTTCACGAGGGACAAAGAAATAGGGATCGTCGCTAAGACCTGCGAGTGTGACAAAGGAAGGGTTTTCGGACGAGTATTTTTGACTCCACCTTTTACAACGGGGGAGTTAGATTTTTCCTCCTTCATCAAATACTAATATTTGGCATACGGTTTCTACTACACATGGCCATGATCCGTCGTAGCTATGACCCCAATAAAGACATTCTCTTCCTCGACAAGGATTCGCTTCCACTTACCCTAAATCCACTGGAAGGCAGATCCACACTACTCAACCCACTCGAGATCAGGCATTCATCTCCGAGCACCGTGGATATCATTTCCCTTACGAGACGGGCGGAGAAGGCCTCCGTTGTGGGCGCTAGACCATTGGCTACTCCTTTCGTGAAAAATACCTATGCCAGAAAATATTTCGCAGACCAATCTACGCTTTCTGTCCAGAACTTGGGATCTACTTTTAGGCTCTATTTCTTTCCCAGATTTTTCCTACATGCTCAAAAAGTTTTTAAAGGGAAATAGCCTGTAAGCCCCTCTTCAAGATAAAAATGATCCAAAATAATTTACGTAGGAAATTTAACTGAATACAAAAACATTCAGTACTGAAGTAACTGGACCCTAAAAATTTCGAAATATTTTGCATAGAACCACAATATTTGCTCAAAAATGAATTCATTCTCTACATGTGGTACCAAAATCGTATCATTTTTGGGAAAAATGAAGGGTATAAAACATGCAGAACTAAACAGCAGATCTCTAATTTCGTGGCTAATAGTTCAAATATTGATTTAATTCAACCCCGGTGGCCGACTTTCATACTTTGAAAATATCTTTATACATTAATGAGAAGGTTTTTAGGTACGAACCTTAAATTGAATGTTCACCAACTATATAGATTTGAACAATTTGAACAAATACATACGACAGACCTCCCTCCCCAATAGAGCGTTAACCATACCCTCAAACTGATTTCATTTTTTCATAATTCGAGGAGTGTATTATCATGCTTTTTCATGATCCCATTTTATCTCTGTACACAGACCAACATGATGCTTCTGCTTCTTCTACAAAGGAACGTCCACGAATTCATGGGAAATTTTTATTCAGGGGCAACACCAAATTGTGGATTCGAGGGGTTACCTATGGGACGTTTCGACCAAATCTCGAGGGCGATCAATTCCCTCCGCCCCACCTTGTGGCGCAAGATTTTTTTCGCATTGTTGAGCACGGATTCAATTCCATCCGTACGTATACCGTCCCTCCCAATTGGGTTCTCGACCTGGCACACAAATGCAATCTGTTAGTCATGGTGGGGCTCCCGTGGGAACAACACATTACCTTTCTCGATGACGAAACTCGAATTGATTCCATAGAGCAACGCGTTCGACAGAGCATCCGAAGCTGTGCTGGCCACCCTGCAATCTTAGGCTATGCTATCGGCAACGAAATTCCTTCACCCATCGTTCGCTGGCATGGGCAAAAACCCATTGAAAAATTCCTTGAACGCCTGTATACCATTGTCAAAAACGAGGACCCTGATGGCCTTGTCACTTATGTCAACTATCCCACGACGGAATATCTTGACCTCCCGTTCCTTGATTTTGTTTGTTTCAATGTGTACCTCGAATCCGAAGATACATTAAGTCCCTATCTCGCCCGACTGCAAAACATCGCCAACGAACGCCCGTTAGTTCTCGCAGAAATCGGCCTTGATAGCATGAGGAAAGGAGAAGAGACGCAAGCCGAAACACTCGAATGGCAAATTCGCACCGTGGGTGCGTCGGGAGGGGCCGGAGCTTTTATATTTGCATGGACAGATGAATGGTATCGAGGCGGATTTGAAATTGAAGACTGGGACTTTGGACTGACCAGCCGATCAAGACAGGCTAAGCCATCTCTTGGAGCTGTCCAGCAAGCCTTTCATGAATTCCCCCTTCTCCCAAACGCGGAATGGCCACGAATTTCCGTGGTCGTATGCAGCTACAATGGATCACGAACCCTCCGCGATTGTTTGGAAGCTCTGCAACGGCTTGACTACCCGAACTACGAAGTCATCATCGTCAATGACGGGTCAACCGATCATACCGAAGCCATAGCACAAGACTATCCCTTCCGGATAATTTCGACCGCCAACCAAGGATTGAGTAATGCTCGCAATACGGGTCTACATGCGGCCTCAGGTGAAATGGTAGCCTATACCGATGATGATGCCTACCCAGACCCGCACTGGTTGACCTATTTGGGGCATATGTTTCTGACCACCTCACATGCCGCAGTTGGCGGGCCGAATTTACCGCCTAAAGATGATGGATGGGTTGCGGAATGTGTGGCTCATGCTCCAGGAGGACCCATTCATGTCCTACTTGACGATCAACTGGCCGAACACATTCCAGGATGTAACATGGCTTTCCGAAAAGATCGCCTGGTGTCCATTGGTGGATTCGATCCTCAATACCGAGCCGCGGGAGACGATGTTGACATTTGTTGGCGTCTGCAAGAAAAAGGATGGACCATTGGATTTCATGCAGCCGCGCAAGTCTGGCATCATCGACGAAATTCTATTCGGACCTATTGGAAGCAACAACGTGGTTATGGACGAGCCGAAGCCTTGCTCGAACAAAAATGGCCACACAAGTATAACGTCGCTGGGCACGTATCCTGGGAAGGCCGACTCTATGGAAAAGGGACAGCCCACGCAGGATTTGGACAAACGTCTCGAGTGTATCAAGGGGTCTGGGGAAGCGCTCCCTTTCAGTTGATGTATCAAGCCGATCCTTCCATGACATTATCTATTCTCAGCATGCCTGAATGGAGTGTCGCCATCGTGGCTTTGGCCTGCCTTTCCATCGCTGGTTTGATCTGGTCACCACTCCTTGTCGCTGCCCCTCTCTTTTTTGTGGCAGCTGGAACAACCGGTTTTCTCGCGCTCCGTCGCGCTCGCCAGAGTCCTTTTGAGACTTCCCAAACTACCGTCCATCGACTGCGATCACAATTGGTCACGGCAGGCCTGCATCTCCTTCAGCCCCTTGCCCGTCTAACAGGTCGCTTTTCCTCAGGCTTAACCCCTTGTCGCACCAAGGTGTCACGCAGCCTCATTTTTCCACGCACCCAAACCTTCACTGCATGGAGTGAAGCCTGGGAAAGTCTTCCTGACCGGCTGGAAATGATTGAAAACTCGATCCAGAAAAATCGACTAGCCGTGTACCGTGGTGGGGACTATGACCAATGGGATTTGCACATCAAGTCTGGGGTGTTCGGAGGAAGTCGCATGCAAATGGTGATTGAGGAGCATGGTGCACAGAAGCAGCTTATTCGATGTCGAACCTGGCCAACATTCTCTAGAGTCGCCTTAGTCTGTGCGACAGTCCTTGGATTGTTGGGTGCCTGGGCATGTGCCGATCAAGCCTGGACAGTTGGAACAATCTTGGCCAGCAGTTCCCTGATGCTAGGATTGAGAGCGCATCAAGAATATTCTTCCTCAACACTCGCTGTCCGGGAAGCCCTCATGGGAACCGTTGAACCTAATGCGCTGGAAGAATCAGAACAGAAAGAAGTCTTATTCCCTGAACCGGCTGGCGTGCTAGACTAATCGTGTGAGTCCTGATGCATTTAAGATCACGCGTTTCACTTTATGACTGCTCCATTCTTCCAACGATTCGCGACGAACGGCGACAAGATCCCCAACCCGCAATCTCTCGGTACGTGGAAACTTTCGGTTTGGTTTCTTCGGCTCTGCGGGACTGGGGAAAGCACAAAAATTGTCATCGGTCTGGTGGTACTGTTGCTTGGCTCCGGTATCGCCTTACTCCAACCTTGGCCCTTAAAATTAGTCGTTGATAGTGTATTAGGCTCCCACCAACCGCCCATTCTTCTCGAACAACTCATAGCGCTCTTCTCAAGCCACCAAACGATTTTCACCACCCCGGCCATTGCGCTGTTGTTCATACTTTGTGCTGGGATTTTGTTGATTCAATTACTCATGGGAGGGTTGACGGTCCTAAGCACTTATATTCTTGTGGCCATTGGGCTTCGAATGGTGTTTAGGCTTCGCTGCCGACTATTCAATCATCTGCAACGTCTTTCCCTGGCGTTTCATGACACCACACCAGTGGGGGATTCCCTCTTTCGAGTCACGTGGGATACCTATTGCGTCCAGGCGTGGTTTAATAGTGGCATTATCCCAGCATTTACCGCATCCTTTACCCTTTTGGGAATCGGAATTATTATGTTGTCCTTGGATTGGCTTTTAACGCTTGTGGCCCTCGCCATTGGCCTTCCACTTATTATGTTAATCCGGAAACTCGATCAGCCAATGACCGAGCGCTCGATGCGATTTCAAGAACGAGAGAGTGACATCAGTTCACGTGTGCAAGAAACGCTAACAGGTATTCGTGCCGTCCAGGCTTTTGGACGTGAAGATTTTGAGGGCCAGCGCTTCCAAAACCATGCACACGACAGTCTCATGGCAAACTTGCGACTCACAATCCTACAGTCTGGTTCCCAGGCCATTGTGGGCGTACTTTTAGCGCTCGGTACGACATTGGTTGTATGGATAGGAACTACTCGCGTCATTGATGGACATCTTACAGTTGGAGATGTGGTCTTACTGGTTTCCTATGTCGCCATGCTCTATAAACCACTGGAAACCTTGGCGTATACGGCCTCTACAATCCAAAGGGCCGCCGCAAGTGGACGGCGTGTGCTGGCTCTCCTTGATGCCATGCCAGATGTCCGTGATACGCCTCAAGCTGTACCACTTCCTGAAAGTAAAACATTTGCCATTTCATTTGAGAACGTCTCGTTTCATTACCAAAACGAACAACCAGTGCTCCGTGATTTATCTTTGGATGTGGACAAGGATCAATGTGTCGCGATCATTGGAGCCTCTGGTGCGGGGAAGACCACCTTGGCCAATTTGTTATTACGGTTTTATGATCCCTCCGAGGGCCGCGTCATGCTGAACGGACATGATATCAGCCAAGTGACTGTCCAATCGTTGCGCGACCAGATCGCCATTGTCCTTCAGGAGCCGGTTTTGTTTTGTTCCACTCTTCGAGAAAACATTGCATATGGGCTTCCTTCGGCCACCTTCGAAGACATACAGTCCGCTGCTGAGTCAGCAGGAGCTCACGGATTTATTGAAGCACTCCCCCAAGGATATGACACAGAAATCGGGGAGCGGGGTGTGATGTTGTCAGGTGGACAGCGCCAACGGATTGCGATGGCCCGAGCATTTCTCAAAAACACCCCAATATTGATCATGGATGAACCAACCAGTGCGCTGGATACGGGAACGGAACAACAATTACTGAAAACGTTAGAACGCCTCATGAAAGATAGAACGACGATCATCATTGCCCACCGACTTTCAACGATTCGAAAAGCCCACCGCATTGTCCACTTACAAAATGGTCAAATCGTCGAACAGGGCACGCACGACGAATTGCTCCGCCACGGACAAGGCTATGCCCACTTATATCACTCCCAATTTGACGTTCATCCCGTACCGATAGGATAAGGGTGAAATGTCTGACTCGATAGCCCCAGTTGATGTTCCATGGTCAGAAGATCGCCTGCCTCGTAATGTTCACATTGGTCCAAACAGCATCATCTCCGGCCAACATGCTTTTAAACGGTTTTTCTGTCAAAAAGGGAAGGGGTTGACCCTTGGAGACCATTGCACGATGGACGCAGTCCAGTTCGCCATTGGTGAATCAGGGCAAGTGCGTATTGGCAATTATTGTTATTTTTCCAATGTTGTGCTCCTCTGTGAACTGGAATTACGCATCGGCAATTATGTGATCATCGGGTGGAATACGACGATTACCGATGCTGACTTTCATCCCATCCAGCCCGCACAGCGAATTGTAGATGCTATCGCATGCTCACCCACCGGGAAAGGACAAGTCCGACCCATTCTCAAACAAGAACCAGTTGTCATTGAGGATGATGTCTGGATCGGTCCAAGCGTCACCATCCTCAAAGGCATCACAATCGGGGCCGGAGCATTCATTGAGCCCGGGTCCGTTGTGACAGGCGATATTCCCTCACAGTCTCGCGTCATCGGAAATCCTGCCCGCATCGTCGGCAAAGAAAACTGATGACTGAATCAGCTCGGACATTGCCAGGAGATTGGTATCCTGGAACAATACCTCCAAATGCCCTACTGGATGAAACGGCTTACATCGAAACGACCTTTAGTTTTTCTCGTTGTCATAGTCAAGCTCCTAGGGCCTTCACAATGGGATACGGAGCTTCAGCTTATCTCGGGACCATGTTTGATATCGGACGGATAGGACGACTACACGTCGGTAAGTATGCCCTGTTGCACGGTGCCTGGATCACCTGTGACACCGAAGTGACCATCGGTGACTACACCTTATGTTCATGGAATGTCGTCATCATGGATACCTACCGAGCTCAATCATCACTGGCAAAACATCGAGCGATGCTTGAACGGACCTCACAGCACACTCCCCGTCGACTCGACAGTGATAATCCAGGACACCCAGTCCATATTAGCGACAATGTTTGGCTTGGATTCGACGTCTGTATTTTACCAGGAGTCCAGATTGGCGAGGGGGCCATTGTTGGCGCCCGGTCGGTCGTTCAGGAGAATGTAGCCCCCTATACCGTCGTTGCAGGAAATCCTGCGCGCTTCATTAAACACCTTGATCCGACTGATTCTGTCCTACAGACTCCTTCAAATCGCTCGTAAGACTCGAGTGAACATCTAACGGATTGGAGAGACAACCATCGACTTGGCTTTTATGCTAAATAGTAAAGCACGAATCATCGTCACAGGGTTAGTTGGACTCTACCCACTTGGAGGGGTGGCGTTCGATTATTTCCAATATTTTTTGGGGTTGGCACGTTTAGGGCATGATGTCTATTACCACGAAGACTCCTGGCGCTGGCCATATCATCCTCTCGAGCGACAGACTTCTTCCGATGGAACATACTCGGCAACGTTTATCAGCAACTACATCAAGGCCTACGCTCCTTCTTTACAAGAAAAATGGCACTACTGTCATTTGCACGAAACCAGTTTTGGAATGAGTCGCACTCATTTTGACCAGGTTGCACGTACAGCTGACCTCTTTTTCAATATTAGCGGTGCCTGCCAAATGCCGGATTCACTCTCTCCAGATTGCGTGAAGATCTTTCTTGATACCGACCCAGGTTATAATCAAATTATGTTAAAAGAGCAGTTCGCTTGGTCGAAGAACGTGAAACAATGGTGTGAGAGTGTGCGAGCACATGACCATTTTTTTACCTATGCGGAGAATATTTATGGCCATGATTGTCTCATCCCCAAATTAGATATTCCTTGGAAAACCACTCGAACATCGGTCATTCAAAAATTGTGGCCACAGAGCACCCATATTGCGTCTCAAGAAAGAACAACATGGACGACTGTGATGACATGGAACGGATTCAAAGGAAAACTTCTTTATGATGGGGTCGAGTACAAGAGTAAAGATGGAGAATTTGAAAAAATCATCACCTTACCTCAAGACTCTTCTGTACCATTTAAAGTTGCAGTGGGCGGAGAAATCGCACCAACTGAACGGTTAAAGGCATATGGCTGGAATATTATTGATGCACCGCAAGCGACGCTGACGACCGAGTGCTATCAAGAGTTTATTACTCAGTCAAGAGGGGAGTTTTCTATCGCCAAACATGTCTATGTGGCACTCAAGAGTGGGTGGTTTAGTAGTCGAAGTGCCTGCTATCTTGCAGCTGGCCGTCCCGTTGTTGTGCAAGACACTGGCTTCTCTCACGCTCTTCCTATTGGAGAAGGCCTGGTCCCTTTTCATACGAAAGACGAAGCCATTGAAGCAATCAAGGAGGTGGAAGGAAACTACGAACGACATTGCAAGGCCGCTCTCGCCATTGCGGAGGAATTTTTCAACTCAGATAAGATCCTTCAACAATTCCTTGAGGACATCTATAGTGACAACGGCTAGCGAGAATAAGACGATTGCTCATTTGAATCAGCGGAATGAAAAGAAAACCACAAATAAGAGAGAGACTGCCCAATGGTGCAATCTACTACCGAAAAATCCTAAGCGAACAATATTAGACAAAGATTGTTATTCACTTCAACAGCTTGCTACGCGGAGAAAAAATGAAAAAACTCGTACCTGACCAGGTCAAGGAGTTGTGGCAAGAACAAGAGCAACAGAAGCGTAGCTCTGAAGATTGCTACCTTGAACAAGAACGCTTTATAGACAGATACCGAAGTATCTGGAATACTGCCCTCTGCTTGGAAACCCACCAAGACCTGCAGGAAAGTATTCTGGATGAACTTGGACAATATATGAAATGCCAAGATCTGCCCAAGATTCGAAACCGTTGTCATCAAGCCGTGTCTATCCTTAAAACGGAATGGCAACAAAAGGTGGTCGAGGGCAATCGAGAGTCAGTCGAACAATTTTATGATGAGAGTCAGGCTACAATTTATGAATTAATGTGGTGGCATACCTTAGCAGAGGATTCTTCTCCTCTCGCATATGTGACGGCTTTAGAATTTGCGCAGCAACACGATTGCCGGCACTATCTGGACTTTGGCGCAGGCGTAGGTTCAGGTGGGATTCTGTTCGCTCGCCATGGGCAAGCCGTGACATTGGCTGACATCAGCTCCCCCCTACAACAGTTCAGCCAATGGCGTCTTGAGCAACACCAACTTTCAGCTCAATTCATCGATCTCAAAATAGGTGCTCTCCCAAGCAGAACGTTCGATATGATAACTGCCATGGACGTCTTTGAACACTTAGTCAACCCAGTTGAGGCAATTGATCAACTATCAAATGCATTAAAGCCTAAGGGATTCTTTTTTGCCCGTCTCGCCTCAGAAATTGATGAGGACCGTCCACAACATATCGTTCAGGATTTCGAACCTACCTTCAACCACCTCCAGAAACTTGGCTTCGTTCAAGTCTGGCAAGACGATTGGCTTTGGGGACACGTCGTCTTCCAAAAACCCTGAGTATTTCTGCAGATAAGCAAAACGATATCAACATAGAAGCAGGCTTTTGGGAGTCGCTACAGTCACTGCTCAAGGCTGACCGGCCTCGAGTCATAATCCTGCAGTTTCCAACCGAACTGTTTCAGCTCTACCGTACATCAGTCGGGTACGGCTATTTGGAATGAGGCACTTAAGGCAGGATGTTTGAGGGAAAAATATTGAGTGAGATAGCCGAATGTCGCATCTCAACCTAAAGTCTAGTGACCAGTAAATGCCACAGCTCGATTCTCTGCGAGCCTTTGCTGTCCTTGCCGTGCTTATTCATCGTTTCTATCCGGAAATCGAACCCCTAAACGTCAACGGAGGTAATTACGGCGTCAAACTGTTCTTTGTATTGAGTGGTTTTTTGATCACCGGGTTTTTTTTGACTCACGAGCCATACTCGAACGAACGGGGCATGGATCATTTGTGACACAGAATTCACGATCGTGAAGCAAGGAAACATTCAAGCACCAAATTTTGTAAATTTATAGCGTTGCTAGAACGTAGGAAATACTGAAAGGGAACTAGTGAGAGAAAATCTATTTCATTATTATGTTCTGGTTTCGTTTTTTTAAAAAAAGTTTTAAAAATTTCATTCAATTTAGAAATCATTTCTGGAGATTTCAATATGCTGGTATGGTCTTCATTGAACCCCAAGGTTTTTTTCGCAGAATATTGAGCTCTATTGTATAGTTGGCTGGCAAGGGATACGGCTCCATCATCGTTCCCCTCCGCAAAAGGATTCAGCCCACCTCTATAACTAAAAAACAGGTAATGCTGTATAGTGGGAGGCAATTGCGTTTCGAAAAGTTTTTTCTGAAAAGGGCTATTTGGCGCCATGTCAATCCAGGAAGGGATGATACCTAAGGTAGAATGATCCATAGCCATTCTGGCTCCTTGATGCCCACCCCAAGGAGTGGAAATGGTGACCAAGAGCAGAGGGAATTGTTGCCCCCGTCCTTTTTGAATGGCGAGATTAATCTCTTCCCGGGCAACCATCCCTCCCATACTATGGGCAACCATGATCAGTTTGTTGACTTGGTATGTGAGAGATATTTGAGACATGGCCTGCCGAAGTAACTCGGTGACGTCATCAAGATACAATCCCGAGGGATAATGGAACAGCCAAGGTTGAAAGGCGTCTCGATCCATTCGTAGAATAATCTGCCTCCACAAGTGTGGAGTACCGCCTGCTCCATGAATAAATATAACTGGGATCTTCCTAGGATCAAAATGCTCAAGAAAATAGAGCCCTCCTCCAACCTCCTCCAGAAAGCGAATAGGTTCCCATAAACCCAATCGCCCTTTTTCGTCTGTAAACCGACCATCTTCTAACTCCACAATTTCTCCTATTCGAATTTTAGGGAGGCGCAGCCTCGCTTGAGTGGCGGGAGAGGAAAGATTTGGGGAACCCGGTAATAGACTGACACCTGGAGGCTGAAGTGTTAAATCCAGGGTCAATTGGTCTTGACCAGGGTCCACGGTAATGCCCGATTCTGGGCCAAAATATGTCGCCCATTCAGAATCTTGATATATTAAGTCTCGATTCGCATCTTCAAACGCAGCGACATAATATTGCCCGGGCAATTCCATAAATTGGAAACGGTCTGTTTTATGGTAAATTCGGTAACTCACAACTCTCTTCTTGTTGTTCAGAACTTGGTAAAGCAAAACAATAACTGGTTTTTTCTGGGGAGATGGATTCCAAACATGTCCGCTAAGACGAACACGTTGTTTATAAATTTTCACATTTTTTTTTAAAGCTATAAAGCTGCAGCCAGAAAATACTCCAAAACAGATTCCGGCTATGATGGAATGCGTAAGTAATTGCCGAAACGATTGAGAAGACACCTGGAAGTTCATTTTTTGTATGATTGTAGAATGCAACAGGTGAGGAGAGCTGGTTTCATTATTCACTACCCCAGGGTACTATTTCCCGCCCAAGGCCGACGAAAATCCATGGAGCACTATGAGTCAGAGGGATAGGAAGCAACACTTCTTCTAAATTTTTTATACCTTTTCTGTTAGTTTTTAAAATACTTAAAACACACAGAGAAAAAAATGTCTTTAGTAGATGGATTCCAATTCAGCTGAAGTAGCATATTCCCATTTTTCCCACACCCTATCCATTTACAAATACGAAACTGGACCTTAGGAATGTCTGTGGAATATTTTTGAATTCTCAGCTCAATAGGGTTATGGGGAAATATGCGCTTATTAATGAGTGAGGGAAAACACGAAAACATCCAGTGATCTCAAGTCCGGAAAGACCATAATATTTTGGTCTGAGAAAAGACCCGCATGAACTTGCGCGGATCGCCCACCAACACCGACTGGGGCAATGGGTCTTACTTGTGTGGTTAATTCCTGAACAATGTTTTTTACTTCAATGTCTGAACGATCGATAACCATGGAGAGGAGAACATAGGAAGGTCTGACCTGGTCGCAATATTTGGCAAGTTCCGGTATGGGAAGATTCGCGCCCAGGTAATGAACGCGACATCCACGGGCAGCACACAAATAGGCAGCGGTCATTGCCGAAATTTCATGCCACTCTTGAGAAGGACAAGCGACGACAACCCGCGGTCCTTCTTCAACCATTCGAAGTTGGTTCATGGCCGAAAATATTTTTTGTTTAACTTGATTGGATGCATAGTGTTCCTGCGCAACCCCAAGGTTGCCATCATGCCAATGTTGTCCAACTTGTTCCTGTAAGGGAAGTAAAAATCGATGTAGAGCTTCCTCAAAAGGAATGACCGCTAACGCTCCATTCAGTTTGCGTTCGAACCCTATCCGATCATTTGCTTGAAGAGCTTGAATTAAGTCGGCGACGAGATTCTCAGAAGGGAGTGGCTCAATCGGCGTAGCCACGAATTCTCGCTCTGCTTGCTCTAAGAGCTTTTCTCTCCCAATTTCTGCCAATTCTCCAATGCTCACCCCTAGATCACCCTGAGACTTCAAGTATCTGAATAAGCGCACATCCTCATCGTTGTAGAGGCGATAGCGGTTAGCTCCCCTCGTAGGCGTAACCAGTCCATACCTGCGTTCCCACGCTCGAATCACATGAGTGCTCAAGCCTGTAAGTTTCGAAAACCGGTGAATTCTATACGTTTGCATTAAGTGAATTTACCAATATGCATAATAAATGTCAAATCTTTTTAATTAAAACAATTGACAAACTTTAAACATGTAAGTATAACACTATACATACATTAGACAAACATTAATTAAGAGGAAATGAGTAAATGACAAATACTTACAACAATTGGAGGGAAACTATGGAAGCACTTCAAAAACGACCCATTCCGACATCAACAAGGAAATCTGAACATTCTAGAAAAGTTCAACGTTCACCTGCTTCCGTTGCCAGGGACTTCTCATCGAAACTTTCTGCATCTCGCCCGCAGAGAGTATCGCTGAGTTTCAAACCCCCTATTGTGAAATGTTTGCAATGCGGGATCTTTTCGACAAGACCATTTTGGAAAACAGGTACCGCTCACATGCTAACTAATTTAATCACATTAAATTTATCAGGAGAAAGACCATGACCACATTTACCAATAATCATTACCAGAACTCACCATTACAAGGAGAAAATGCCATGGAAAAATTACCTTTGATCTCAAGTGCCCTTTTCACCACCCTTCTATTAACAGTATCGCCAGCGTTCAGTGAAGTTCCAAAAGATATGGTTTCAATACCCAAAGGTGAGTTCACGATGGGGAGTAAGGAACATAAAGATGAAAATCCCCACAACGTGGTCCTTGATGCCTATTACATTGACAAGTACGAAGTCTCTAACAAGGAATACCAGTCTTTCATGAAATCAGCCGGACATCCCGCACCGGCTTATTGGGACGACCCTCGTCTTAGTAAACCTGGGCAACCCGTGGTCGGTGTTAATTGGTACGATGCCAGTGCCTTCTGCGAATGGAAGGGAAAACGCCTCCCCACTGAAGCAGAATGGGAACGTGCAGCCAAGGGACCTAACGGAAATGGCCACTATCCCTGGGGTCATACCCTTGATGATACAAAGGCTAACTACGGTCAAAATGTCGGAAAGACGACCGCTGTAGATTCATATCCTGCAGGTGTCAGTGGATACGGAGCCTACAACATGTCGGGGAATGTCTTCGAATGGGTCTCAGACTGGTATGACCCGACCTACTATAATGTGAGTCCTGCGCTTAATCCACAAGGGCCCGCGACCGGATTGAATTTCGCCAATCAAGGTCCGGTCAAAGTATTAAAAGGTGGCTCATGGCTGGCGCCTGCCAGTTCCCTCCACAGCAGTCATCGGTTTTGGAATCAACCTGAAAATAACTCCTACGGAGTCGGACTGGGGTTTCGATGCGCACAACCAGCGTCATCCGCGAGCATTCAGGCTACACAGTATGATTTCATGCACGCGCTCATCAGCATGGGAGATGAAAAGTGGAATGAAGCCTTAGATTCGATTAATCAAGCCTTGAAAGCTGACCCCAAAAACATGGAATACATGCAAACGAAAACCCTGATTATGAATCAAATTAACAAGTAACACGACTAGGCGTTCGTTTTTTGTGAATGCCAAATGCATCGACAATGAAAGGAGTGAAAGAGCAATAATGATAACTCGAGACACACATAGAACCTTTCATGTTTCACCCCAAACAGGCCTGCTTCCAGCAGGCCTGTTCCAGGGGAAGCTGCTCATCCTAGTGGCACTCTACTTTTCTCTTACATGCCTGGCTGCCTCTGCTCAGACCAAGGATGCTCTTCCAAAAGACATGGCCTTTGTCGCAGCCGGACCAACCATCATAGGAATTGATAAAGATCCATCCAGCTCAAACATAGTATCTAAAGAAGGTGTGACTCTCTATCAAAGACGAATGAGCATGCCCTGGTCGAAAGAGGCCTTTCACGATGAGGGGCCAGCACACTGGGTTTTTTTGGATAGTTACTTCATTGATAAATATGAAACATCCAATCAACAGTATTCCCAATTTATGAAAAACACTGGCCATCCAGGACCAGCCTATTGGGATGACCCGAGGCTGAACAAACCCAACCAACCCGTAGTAGGCGTCAATTGGTTTGATTCTAAGACCTATTGTGAATATGCAGGAAAACGCCTGCCCACCGAAGCCGAATGGGAGCGAGCGGCAAGGGGACCTAATGGCCTGAGATTTCCATGGGGTAATACATTGGATCCGACAAAAGCCAATTATGGTAAGAAGATGGACGCCACATTACCTGTAGACTCTCTACCAAAAGGTGCCAGCCCCTATGGAATCCATCACATGGCCGGGAATGTCTTTGAATGGGTTCAAGATTGGTACGATCCGAATTTCTACCAAAAGACCCCGCACCCCGCAAACACCCAAGGTCCGTTGAAACCAATTTGGATTGGCGGAACGGGTACCTATGTGGATCGCCTCACTGTCGGGGCAAAGCGTGTCATCCGAGGTGGATCCTGGATTGCTGCTGAATCAAGCATCACGACCTCCCATCGCTTTTGGAATCACCCCTCTAATAATAGTTACGGGTTGGGCTTGGGATTTCGCTGCGCCAAAACCGCTCCTGAGGAAATGACGGATTACCTTCGAGTCGCGACAATAGAAGCCATAAAGAACATGGGAATGGAAAAATGGAATGAGGCCAATGAACATTTAAAAAAGGCCTTACGCCTTGATCCCCATAACACTGAACTGAACCAAATGCAGTTTATCGTGCAAACAAAACTGTGAAAGTTGATATCATGAAAAATCTAAAACCTAGAAACCGGTTGAAACACAAAAGGTATTTCATGCTGCTCATGATTCTCACGATTATGGTGATATCGAGAGTCTCCTCCCCAGGTTATTCCTCTAATCAAGACGTTACACAGGATCAGGCGACTCAATTCATTCAGAGGGCTGTCAACGTCACAGACCGAGCCTGGGAGGAGTTTCATGCCGCTGCTATCGAGGGAACCTTGGCTTCTCCCCTCATGCAGATGACCATAGAAGGCCAGTTGCATGAAGTCCGAGCTCTTCTCATGCAGGCCCGAATAGCCAAGCGGTCTCAAGACTATCAATCGGTGAAAGAAATCACTCAGAGGATTAAAGAAATCACTCAGAAGATTATTCAGGAGAGTCAGGAGAGGAAACCATGAAACTATTATTCATTTTTCTTGCTCTGCTAGTAGTAGGAGGGCCTTCTTCAAATGTATTGGGGGGGAGGACGATCCTTCTGGTGGAAAAAGATCCCGTGGAGATGATCAACATACCCTCCGGCACCTTCATCCGAGGAAGTGCCAAAGGAGAAGGACGCTTGGACGAGCAACCCAAACGGAAAATTTATCTAGATAGCTTTGCTATTGATAAATACGAAGTGAGCAATGGTCGATACATAACATTTCTGGGAGAAACTCTCCATAAGCCCCCTTTGAATGTCTATGGGGATGGCCCGCTGTCCAGTGAGGCAGGCATTGATGATCTTCCCGTTGTTCAGGTCACCTGGCATGACGCTGTAGACTATTGTTTTTGGGCAGGCAAACGTCTTCCCACTGAAGCCGAATGGGAAAAATCGGCTCGTGGAGACGATGATCGCTTGTATCCATGGGGCAACGAACTGCCCACAGCAGATAGAGCTCAGTTTGATAGAGAATGGGACGGCAAAAAGACCTTCCAAACAGTAGACAGCCTTTCAATGGGACAATCTGCTTCAGGAATTTATCATCTTTCTGGGAATGTCCGTGAATGGACTCAGGATTGGTATAACGATGAGTACTACGTCAACAGCCCTAATCGAAATCCCCGTGGGCCAGAAAAAGGAATTTTGAAGGTTATTCGAGGAGGTTCCTGGAGAAGTTTTGATAGTGATTTACGTGTGCCATCACGTGGGAAAGGCGGATTTGCTCTCAAGACTCATGGCATTGGGTTCAGATGCGCAAAAGAC
>JAJDBR010000012.1 GCA_029261275.1 Nitrospirales bacterium | reverse complement strand
AACCGTTTGCACTTCATGTCGAACTTTCGCGAGCTTCGCTTCTTGTGCTTCACGGTCTGCTCGCACTTGCTCTAATTCTTTCTTGAGCCTCTCCACATTCCGTAGACGTGCTTCTAACTTTTGCAGTTCTTCTTCTAATTGGCCATTTTGTTCTCGCAATTGTGAAAAATCACCCATTTGTGACGCCAACGTTGCACGCACATCTCGAAACGCTTTTGCAATATCATCGAAATCAATCTCGCCATTATTCATGTCCAGAGAAAAATTCGTAGGCTTGGATCCAGACATACCCCCCAGACCCCTCACTTGGGAATATAAATCTTGTAACTCTTGCTTAAACCTTTCTATATTTTGCTCTTTCAATTGCTCTTGAACTTCAATTCCAGCTTCGAGTTCTTGATTCGCTTCTTGTAGTTGAACCACGGTTGAATCTTTGGTTCGCAATGTCTCCTCAAACAGCTGTTGTTCTTCCTGCAATTGTGCGACAGCGGCTTCTCGCTCTTGAACAACCTTTTGAAGTTGCTCCACTTCCTGCGCAGACTGTTGACTCGTCATTTCCAACTCTTCAATGGCCCGGTCATGAGTCTGTTGACTAAGACAGCCTAACACCATCGTACACATCAGCATGACAAGAATGAGTTTTATCGTATGCATAAGTTTACTCCTTCGCCTGATCTCATAAACTGAGCGGAAAATTCCAGCTCGTATATAGGTAACTTCCACTCTATGAATGTCCGTTTTAATTTCTGGCTTCGCTTGCGACGATCCTTACGCCTCCACACATTCTTCAATCAATTTTTTTTCAGCACGATCTCATTGCGACTTTTCGGTTCTCTTCGGCTTTTTCTTGAGAGAACAAGGGTAAAAAGACAGAATTGCACACCAACATCAAAGATCTCCCTAGAATAGTAAACATTGTCTATCCGTTTTCGATATTAGCGTGGGAAGGAGAAAACCGGAATACTGACTTAAAAGAGGATCAGCCCATTCTCATGCGTCCGAGTACAAGATATTTCAGGAAATCTTGTACAGTCAAAAATTGCCATACGAAAAGAGCACATATGATTTAGCGAATTAGTGCAAGAGCAGGAATGCTAGACTGAGAAGCCGCCATCTGTTGCACGAGATGGGTCACACTGGCATCCATCATTTCCATCAACGGTCCGGGATAGACTCCGATCCACAGCACCATAATCGCAAGAGGAACCACGGTCGCCAATTCACGATTTGAAAGGTCAGAAAGAACAGCAGCCGCCTTCGTCGTCGATTCCCCCAAAGCGACTCGTTGCAACATCCAAAGCATATAGGCTGCCGCCAACACGATCCCAACCATGGAAAGTAAAACCATCGCGAAACTCGTGTCTGATATTCCTACCAAAACCAAAAATTCCCCGATGAAATTGCAGGTACCTGGTAACCCAAACGCCGCAACGGAGAACAGGAAAAATAATGCGACAAACCTTGGCATGGTTTTATGTAACCCACCATAGTCTCCAATGGCCCGACTGTGTGTACGGTCATACAACTGTCCAACCGCCAGAAACAGCGCCCCTGTAGTCAGCCCATGATTAAACATTTGCAAAATGGCTCCTTGTATTCCCTGGCTATTGAACGCAAACACTCCAAGTGTGACAAATCCCATATGGGATACCGATGAGTAAGCCACCAGTTTCTTGAGATCTGTTTGCGCCAACGCTAAATACCCTCCATAGACAATGGCAAAGACTGACAACCATAAAATGAATGGCGCAAATTTGGCAGATGCTTCTGGAAACATTGGCAAGCAAAATCGCAAAAATCCATAGCCACCCATTTTCAATAACACCCCGGCCAATATCACACTTCCTGCTGTTGGGGCCTCGGAATGCGCATCGGGCAACCAGGTGTGAAAGGGAACCATGGGCATTTTAATAGCAAAGGCCAAAAAGAGTGCGAGGAACAGCCAAAATTGGGTGTTGGAAGAATACGTTTGCTCGCTCAAGACTAGCAGATCGTATGTGTGACCTCCTTCCAAATACAGTCCCAATATTCCCACCAACAACAAAAGGCTGCCTGTCAGGCTGTACAAGACGAACTTGATTCCTGCAGCAATGCGGTTCGGTCCTCCCCAGAGAATAATCATGAAATACATGGGAATCATGGTGAGTTCCCACAACATAAAAAAGAGAAAGAGGTCCAACGCGGTAAACACCACAATCATGGCCCCTTCAACTAATAAGATGAGCGACAAAAATGCGCGAACACGTGTAGTGATTGCTCGCCAGGAACATAGGACGCACAAAGGGCACAGAAGGGCTGTGAGTAAAACCATAAGAATGCTGATCCCGTCCACTCCCACCGCATACTGAATATTGAACGTCGGCATCCATTCCATCCGTTCCACGAACTGCATACCCTGTTTACCAAGCTCAAACCGCTGCCAAAGAATGAGTGAGACCCCAAACTCTACAAGGGTGCAGGCAAAAGCTATACGGCGCATCCATTCTTCATCACGGGCAAATGCAAGCAGGGCAATACCCAAAAAAGGAATCACTACCATCCAACTAATCATATGTTCGGTAAATATGGTCATACATACCTCACAAAGGTTGATCGATTTCAATCACTGCCCTTACGGCATCATACGAGCTGTGCAGGGCTAACCTGCATAGAATTACACCAAGAAATACAAGAGGCAAATAGCCGACACCAGCCAAAACACCATGACGAGCAGATGATGTTGAATGGTACGAGTTTCCGTCTCTTGGAGGATCTGGCCTGCCACATCTGCACCCTTTAAAATTTGCCTCACGTTATAGCTCAACCAGCGAACATCGACCACACGCCACAACCAACGTCCAAGTCCCACACTGGATCCTCCCAGACCTACGACCATTCGATCGATACCTTTAATATCGATCACTCGCCATAACCAACTTGCCAACAGAAGAGAAGAAGAAGCGACCGAGTGAACGACCCGATCGAATCCACGAATATCCACAATCCGCCACAACCAATTGGCAAAGCGAAGTGTCGGTTGGACAAAATAGACTTCGTACCATTCGTCAAAATACCCCTTATGAAGAAAAAGCACATATAAAGCCCTCTTCCAGTCAGCCTCTTCAGAGTGCACCTGAGCCCTGGGCCTCTGTCCAGCCATGGCATACATCCATCCGCCAATTGCCACTCCAACTGGCAACAACATCCACCATGAACTGGCAGTCGTTACTGTCACCTCTGCGCCCAATAATGAGGATACAGGCAAAGCAGGAGCGAGAAATTCAACCAACCATGTCCAGATGACCATGAGCAGATAGGCCATCACCCCGCCGACCAGAATCAGTGGGAAAACATGCTTGGGAGAAAATAACTGAGGCTTGATCGTGACAGTACCGCCTTTTTCAACATTGGGAATTGTTGGCCCATGCTGAAAGAGAAGCATGATTCCACGAAAAAGATAGATTGCCGTAAAGAAGACCGTAGCCAAGCCTATGAGCCAAAAAACTATCCTGGCTGACCCAAATCCATTGGCGACCCATACACCTTCGTAGGGCCCAGAAAATATAACAAAGGGAGGCAAGCAGGCTAACACCAAAGCCCCCACATACAATGATGTTTTTGGATTCGAATGGCTAGAGTGAGGATTTGCTGCGTGATGATTGGTGTGTACCGCTTGTAATGCATTTCCGGTGGACAAGAATAAAAAGGCCTTCAGAAACCCATGGGCCAGTAAGTGGAAGATAGCTGCAACAAAGGCTCCTATTCCACATAACATGATCATGAACCCAATCTGACTGATCGTGGAATACGCCAGATTTTTTTTGATATCAGATTGGACCATTGATACCATTGCCGCAAACAAGGCAGTTGCCCCTCCGACGATCGCGATAAATGTCATCGCCTCCGGCGATAACATGAGTAATGGACTCATGCGAACTAATAAGAATGGGCCTGCATTTACCATTGTCGCGGCGTGAATGAGTGCAGAAACAGGAGTAGGGGCTTCCATCGCAAACGGGAGCCATACATGAAAGGGCAATTGCGCAGATTTCCCCATCGCGCCCACAAACAAAAAGAACGGGATGATCGTGATCGGGTGGATATGGTATTCCATACCAAGCCACCAAAATAGATTGATGGTGTGATCCTGTAGGCCTTCAGCTTGAGCCAAAATCGTCTGAATATCGAGGGTGCCAAATGTCGCAAAGGTCAAGATAATTCCAAATCCCAATCCCACATCCGCAATCGCATTGACAATGAATGCTTTGGTGGCGGCTTGGATCGCCGGTTTGCGTTGGGCCCAATGAGAAATCAACAGGTATGAACACAGCCCCATCACCTCCCAAAAGACATAGAGCATCAGCAGATTCCCGCTCATGACCAACATCAACATCGAAAAGGTAAACAACGCGATGACCGCAAAGAACCGATTGTAACGAGGGTCCCCAATCATGTATCGCGAGGAAAAGACATGCACGACGCTACTCACCCCGGTCACCAAAATCAGGAGAAGGACCGTAAGCTGATCTATGTATAAATTGAGGTCAACAACGAGAGAGCCAGCTTGCATCAATCGGTAGAGTGAGATCGAGATCGGTCCGCTTGTTACCACTTCAAAGAATGCGTAAAGGGAAAGGGCGAATGAAAGGCCCATAGCAGGAATTCCGATTCGGTGCCCCTGATCTCCCCATCGCCGTCCCCCCAAGGACAAGACGACTGCTGCGATGAGAGGGCACAGAGGAATCAAGACAAATATGGACATCATCACCTTCAAAGACCTGGCGGTAACGTATGGTCAATCAACAATCCCACAATGGGATCGCTCAATAACCCTAAGACTATGATCGCCATAGATGTGAACCCTACACTCAATTTTATCTGGATAGGGATTTCAATAGGTCTCGCATCTGACAACGTTGGGGCATGACGAAAGACCCGTTCAAAAATTCTGACAAAATAAGCCAGAGTCAGCATGGTCGAAAGCAACACGGCTCCCACAGCGACATAATTGTTGGCTTCAAGCGCACCGAGAATGATATACCATTTCCCAAAAAACCCACCCGTTGGTGGAAGCCCAATCATCCCCATGGCTGCTATGACAAGGGCCGACGTTAACAAAGGAGATTGCTTTGCTATTCGTCCCACATCCTCTATGGTGTATACTCCATAGAGGCTGATTGCCACCCCAGCGATAAAAAATAAGGACGCCTGCATCACAGCATCATTTAATAAGTAGAACACCCCTCCTACAAACCCCGTTTGGTTGCCTTGACTCACCCCAATAAGAATGATGCCGATATGCGAAATACCGCCATAGGCAAACATTCTTTTTAAATCCTGTTGTGTCAAGGCGAGAACAGCGCCAATAACTGCTGCCAGTGAGCCCAGTAGTCCCACGAGTAACAGGACGGGGGTGTCATCCACCGCAACTTTTATCCCAAGCACCCAAAACATAATTCGCACCCATCCTAAGAGAGCCACCTTGGTTACCAGTGCCGCTAAAATTGGAGTAACAGAATCTGGAGCATGGGTATAGGCATCAGGAAGCCACGCATGAAATGGCACCAAAGCCATCTTAATTCCCAATCCTATGAACATGAAAAGAAGACCTCCTAGAACCGCCTTGGAGGTCAATAAATGCGGAAGTTGCTCCGCCATATCTGCCATATTCAACGTTCCGGTCTCGGCATAGAAGTAACTCACCCCTAATAAATAGAGAGAAGCACCTAACGTTCCCAAGATAAGATAACGAAAGGCAGCCATAAGGGCTTTTCCGCCAGCCACGCCGACAAGGGCATAACTGGCTAACGCCGCGACTTCCAGAAAGACAAACAGGTTAAACAGGTCGCCAGCGAATACAATGCCGGTAAGCGCCGAAATCAACAGCAAGATGAGGGTGTAATAATGAACAATACGTCCCCCTAAATCTTTTGGCGATGTTGGCCCTGCAAAAATCAATGTCACCAAACCTAAAAGGCTCAATGCCACTAACACCACACTGGCTAATCCATCCGCCACCCATTCAATCCCTAGCGGCGGAGGCCAGCCACTAAACGCATAGTGGATCTCGCCATGTTGAAAGATATTGACGAGATTCATGATGGAGAACACCACCATGCTACAAAGCACGCTTAAGGCAATGGAACGACTCCATGCCCTATGCCGCAAACAGACGATAGGCATCGAAATCGCGGCAAACAATGGAACAAGGAAAAGAAGGGCTGGTAAATGTCGGCTCATTCTAACTTCTTCAAAATCTCTTCTTCATCAAGACTGCCATACGTCCGGTAAATGGCAGAGCATAAGGCAAGAGCGACACCCAGAGTGGCCACACCAACAACAATGGCGGTTAACGTCATCACATGCGGTAAGGGATTGACATAATCAATGGCCTGAACAGAAGCTGTGGGCGAAAGCAAGATGGGAACCGTCGCACCTTTTTTCGCGCTAATCGATACCAGGAAAAAAATCACACTCGTTTGAACCAGATACATACCCACCAGTTTTTTCACGAGATTGTATCTGGTGACCATGATATAAAACCCCCACAAAAAAATAACGACAAAGGTCAAAAAATTGGGGCGTTCAAAGATCGCGGCAAAGACCTCAACCATTCAATGAATCCTCGATAATCTCTTGGGCTGATAAACTGAACACAATGGAGATGGCTGTCACCGCCACGTCCACGGCCACACCGATTTGTGTCAGAACAATGCCCAAGGAACGCCGTGCAGAAATCTCAAGACCAGGAATTTCCAAATTGGCATAGTTGAGAAACTCTCCGCCTCCAATCAAACATAACCCTCCTACACCCGCATAGATCAGCATGCCGACTCCATCTCCATGTAGGACCTTCTTGGCTAACTGACTGCGGGAAGCATCATGGCCAAAAATCAAAACCGCGAGCAGCATACTGGTCCCGAGAATCACCCCGCCTACAAAACCTCCGCCAGGCCCATATTGACCAAAAAACAAGACGTATAATCCAAAAATTTGAATCACAGGAATGAGAAACCGACCCAACGATTGCACTATGATACTGTCATGGGGTTGAATCATAAGGTCTTTCTCCTCAATATAAAGGCGCAGGCTATCCCTGCGGTAAAGATCACGACCGTTTCAACCATCGTATCCAGTGAACGATAATCCATAAGAACAGACGTGACCACATTCGGCGTTCGCGTATCTTGATAGCTCTGTTGGAGATAAGACGGAGAAATACGGACACTGGGTGGCGAAGCCGGATCTCCAAACGCCGGGAGATCCTTCGCCGCATACAGCATCAAGACACCTAAAAGCGGAAGCCCAATAAGAGCAGCAATTGGAGGGGGAGGTCGACGAAGCCTCACATCTTTCGGTTGCGTACCAAAGAGAGTAAGTAAAAACAGAACCGTGGCCAACCCGGCCCCAACGACTGCCTCGACAAACGCCACATCTACGGCTCCCATCCAAGCCCAGACAACCGAAAGAAAAAAGCTATAACAGCCCAAGAGCAATATCGCGCTCATCAAATCTTTCACGAGTATGGCCCCTGCCGCCGTCACCAACAGTAGAAGCAAGAGTGAGATTTCGAAGACGAAGCTCATGAAGCCTTTTCTTTCCAGGGTTTCAAGCCGGCTCGTACCGCGGCCCTTAAGGTGGCATGAGAAATCACTGGATTTTGAAGATACAGCAACGATAAAACAGCTAAAATCTTCAAGACATTCATACTCAGTCCCTCATACATCGCAATCCCAATTAACAAGAGAAAAGCACCTAACGAATCTGTCAATGAGACAGCATGCGATCGTGTAAAGACATCGGGTAGTCGGATGACGCCGATGGCTGCCACAATCAGAAAAAATAATCCAGCGATAATGAAAATGACAGCCAGTATGTCCATGTTACGGCAGGCCTTTTTGTTCCAAGTATTTAGCTACGGCCAAAGCCCCAACAAGATTTAAGAGAGCATAGCCGGTGGAAATATCGATGAACATCTCGACTCGTTCAAACACAATCCCAATCACGATCAACAAGATGATCGCTTTGGTGGAAATCCCATTGAGTCCCAATACCCGATCAAAGATAGTCGGCCCTTTAAGCACACGAAATAAATAGGCGCCAATCAATGCGGCGAGCACCAATGAGACAAACAAGAAAAATGTCGTCATGCTCCTGAGTCTCTTTCACCAAAGACCTGGGCAATTTTTGCTTCCAGTCGTCCACTCGTAACATCTTCACCCGACACCTCATCCATCGCATGCACCAAAAGCACCTGGCCATTCACTTCAGCGGTAATCGTGCCAGGCGTTAACGTGATGGAATTTCCAAGAAGAACAACTGCAGGAGGTTCTTGTAATTTTGATTCATAACGGATGAGTCGGGGATGAATGGGGAGGCGCGGATCAAGAATGAGTCTAGTGAGATGCAGGCTGCTTTGCACAATTCTTAAAAACAGCCAAGGAATATATAAAAAAATTCTTCCCCACAGCTGAAATCGAGGAACAAACGGGGAATGCCCAGAATTAATCCATGCAACAAGAAACGAGAGAAGAAGACCTAACCCCAGGTGAAAAGGATTAAATTGGGCCGACAGCATGATCCACATTCCAAATAACGCTGCCGTCTTCAGGATAAGGAATTGTGAAGATACAGGTCTCATGGCGTTACTAAATGGAAAACATGACTGGTGTTAGGAGTATCAGATACATCTTTGTTTCAAAAAAAATCCAACCGGATACTTCGAATCATTCATTCGAACAGCGTCTGATTGGATTGTTCTGCTATTGGTCTCAAAAAAATCCGAGCCAGTTATTCTATGGACCATAGATCTCAACAAACTAGTTAGTAATCCCTCAGAATTCCTTCGTGTTCACCCGCAACATCTACCCTTAACGACCTGGGATTAATGTTATACCAGTGGAACTACCCTTCCACAACAAAACCTTGAAGCAGAAAAATTGAGCATTCCTCTGACTATACTGGGCTTGCTGATACCCATGTCGCATCAAGTTCATACCGATGATATTCAAAAGTCGTGGGATCTAAGGCCACCAAATTTAGCCACCCATTATGAAACAGTTGTTGAAGAATCTCATGCTTTTGAATAATAGATGAGATCACCATCCTCTTCGCCTCAATAATAGCCAACAGCCGCATAGGTTCATGAAAATGAATATCCCCATTATTGACCGTTTGCAAGGGAAACCCCATTTGCAAATCACTTTGGCTTCCGAGCATGACCCCTACACCACCCACTACATTGTGAATGACTTTGCTGCCACTTCCATAATGCCAGGGATCCGCGCCAGAAAAGTAATACCCGGTGTTAATCCATTCTCCAACGATCAACGGAGCCGTCATGATTTTTTCGAGGATGCCACCTTCAGGGTCGGCTATGGGATCATATGAATGCAAGAACACCCGCCCCCCTAAATCAAGCCCTTTTGTGAGACTTCGTCTCCCGATTAAAAATGCGGCATTTCCCGCCAGTCCCCATTCCGGACGAGAACTGGCCCAATCCATACTCCGTTCTTCCACATGGGCAAACGCTTTTTCCGGAGAGATCGCAGTTGGCGCCCGTGGAATACGACGACATCGTTCCAACGCTTGCTGGGCTCCTGCCTTTTCCAAATCATTCATCAACTGCTGCAAATCTTCCGCGTGACTGTTAGGAAGGTCTTCTCCATCATAAAATGTGACTCGATCAGTCGTCGTGTTATGTTTGGCAGGCAGAAACCACGTATCGTTGGGAATGTTTAATCCATTTTCTTTCAAGATACGACGAACGTCTTGATGATTTGCCAAAGCGGCAAAAACGCGGGCATTGGCATCTCCAGGATTCCCTCCACATGCTCCGCAATCCAACGCCCCATAATAGGGATTGTTGTCAGTCTCACCCCCATGACCACAGAGCACAATCAGTCGGCCAAAGTGATTCGTGAGTCCCATCGCACGTAGGCCATTTTCAATAAAGGTCGCCTTCTCGGAAACAGAGAATCCTTGGCCCATCTCTTGGGGAATCCCGTCTGCGGGAACATCATCCCCACGAACATTCATGGGGTCAGATGGGGAAGACACAGCTATCTGAGTAGAAACCGGGCTGGCAAACCACCTATCAATCCAAGAAGTTATGGCATAGTAGGGTTTAAGGATTAACGTTTTTCCTAGGAGTCCTAGGCTAAAGAATAACCCAAGCACATCAATCACCATGAGGGACCCAACAGGGTTGCGCTTCAGATCATGGAACAAATGGTGCCCGAGTTGACTCCATCGTGATCCTGCGGAGTATTTCTCCAACGACTGTTCCTCCCCCATTCGAGGAACCTCAGTCACAGCATGTTTTGGAGAAAGGAGTACCGGGCATAAATCAGATCGTTCCTCGCTATCAAATGCTTGATGACTCATTGGAATGCCAAAGAACCCCGCAAAACCGAACGTATCATATGAGCCCTGCTTTTCGATGTGGCGGCGGAAAGACTCCGATCGCACATCAATACAAAACACCAGCTGCGCTCTGGCACAAATGTCTACGCTCTTGGCTACACCACGATGTACAGCGAGTTTTTGCAGAAGGGCTTCTCGAAAATTATCTTCATAGGCCTCAAGCCACACCGGGCCATGAAGATCAAACGGAAAGGCATTCAACCAATTCAATAATTTCTGAGCATCTCCTGCTGAGAGGTCATGCATTTCTATAGGCGAGACCTCTAAACATTGTGCAAGATGAAACAGGCGCCAGGCGTCCCGACACATCGCCTGCGTTTTGGCATCAACGGCATGACCACTTTTTCCCATTCGCTCATCATATTCCCCCGGACGCTCATCCCAGTATAATTTCAGTGCCTCAACGGTTCCATCAATGCTCCATTCTCGTTGACAGATAACCTGAGTCAGCTCTACTTCATAAAACAACCAAACGGCTAGATATTGTCCGGTATCAATCGGATGTTTCCGTTGCGCATGATAGAGGGGATGTTCTCCCAGCCAGCGAATGTACCTCGTCCACCCTGGCAATTGGGACAGCTCTCTTGAAAGATAGGCTTTCCACTGTGACTGGGGAATACGGAGGCGATGCAAACACCCGGCAATGCAGTCTTCAGGGTCATCAGGCAAATTCTGAACTTTTTGATGGAACTGATGAATTCCTAAGAAATGGCCCGATTGATCCCATTGCGACAAGTCCTTCCAGGCCCGAAAAAAGCCTTTGTTCCTAAGTGGCATTTCCCACCCGGCTAACCCCTCGTCAACAAAGGCTGCAATCCATTTAATCATTTGATTATTGATTTGCTCGACCAAGGAATCGCCACTCAAACGTTCGACCCAATCACTGACCGTTCGGTGAGCTGGCAAATCAATATTCACATGGGGTTTTTCTCTTTCTACAGGCAAGGGTCGTATTTGGTCATGCTCGTCAGAAGCATTCTCGTCACGGGCAGAATCATCTAAGCCCAGTACGGATAATGTGGCCTTCCACAGATTTGTCAGGTAGGCCTCTTCCGGACAATCTCTGCACTTCTCACATTCCTGAATCGTCCGTTGAATAATTCGATGTTTTGATTCACTTGATAGGTCTGAACGAAACTGTTGAGTCGCTCCACCCCCACTCAGTTCCCATTGCAAAAGAACAGGCTCTAACTCCTCGAACCCAACAACTAGATGCCATTGCCATATATCACGGGCAAATAACAGAAGATTCCCGATCTGAATAGAATCTGTTGAATCTGCACGAGGGCCCATACGAGCAAACGCCCGTTGAATATTTTGCGTGGATATCCTTCCATCTCGATACAATTGCCTATACTCATCATTCGGCAGATACCCATTTCCCCCAAGAAGATCTTTCCCTTGTTGAACTGCCTCATCAAACGGCAAATATTCCAGGCCATGAATGGGGTTTTGAGCGACCATGGTTCGCATTGGCCAAAACGGGGCAATCAGCTCACTGGCCGCCTGGACCACTTGCCGCACATGGTTTCTCTCCTCAACCGAGAGTATTGGTGTCGTTGGGAGAATCGATTCAGTAAACATTTTCATCATGATATCTGAGGAATTGTTCCAAACTCCAAAGCTCTATATAATCCTCACGCTATCGAATTCAACCCCACGAATATACCTGCTGAATTCTTGTAGTACACATGAATAATGGACGGACGAAAGGAGAAGTCGAAGCAGCAATACGAAATGCGATCATCAAATTTGAGCAGGAATTTATGGGGCGTGGCCCTGAAGATGTCAAAGCCTTTATCTTGTGTGACCTGCTTGTGGTGAGACTCAAAGGAGTACTCACCCAAGCCGAACGCCAGTTAGCTAAAAGCGTTGAGGGCATTGAAATGGTGAAAGCCATGCGTCAGAACCTCATTTCACAAGGGCGCGAGAAACTCTGCTCCCAAGTAAGCGAGATTGCTGGCTTCACGGTTTCCGGATTGTTTACGGATATTGACACCAAAATCGGAGAACGAGTCATTGTGTTTTCGTTGGAGGAAGATTTGGAAGAACATTTCCGCTAAGTTTGTCGAATTGTTGATTCTCGCCCATTCAATCATATCTTGACTTTTCTCCTCTCTCCATCAGGATGATGCGACAAGGGTAAATGGTGATCGAGTCCTGTGATTTCCAGGATCGCTCCCCTCTCTTCATACTCTTTTTCCAATTCGTGAAGTTTCGACATCGTTGTATGATCGACCAGGACGGTGTCTGATAAGTCGAGGACTACATGTGTTTCTTCTGAAAGACTATCCAATGCCTGTTTTAACCCAATCCACGTGCTAAAAATCGCGGAATCTTTGACCTTCACCGTCACGCCTGTTTTTGCTCCTCGCTCAACACTAACCTGTGGCTTAAATAATGTCTTTGCCGGAGCACCATTTTTAAGATGGATAACAAAATTGACACAGATCCCAATGGCGATGCCCATCAAGAGATCCGTGGCCAACACACCAAAAACCGTTGAAACAAAGATAAGAAATTGCTCACGACCCACATGGTACATGTGAATAAATTCTTGAGGAGAGGCCAGACGAAATCCTGTAAAGACCAGCATCGCTCCCAACGCCGCAAGAGGAATCTGATTGATCAGTCCCGGCACCAACGCCACAAACAGTAACAAAAACATCCCATGAAACGCGTTGGCGAATCTTGTCCGCGCCCCGTTGTCGATATTGGCCTTACTGCGCACGATTTCTGATATCATCGGCAAACCACCAACAAATGCTGCAAGAGTATTCCCCGCTCCCACTGCTAACATATCTTGATCATGATTTGTTTTTCGCTTCCAGGGATCAATGCCGTCGATGGCCTTAGCACTCAATAAGGATTCGATACTTCCTATAAGGGCGAACATGACCACATACTTCCAACCAACCGCTGTCATCAATCCAGAAAAATCAGGGAACGTAATGGCACTAAACATATTCTCTGGAACGGCAACCAGAAAGTGTTTCCCCAACGAATATTCTTGGCCACGAAATGAATAGGTGTGCTCTTGACTAAAATTGAAATACATCGCAAGGGGAACCGTGACGAGCAGGACCATCATGGGGGCAGGAATGACTTTGAGTTTTGGATTCTTGATCAAGAGATAGCCAAACAGGATGATGAGGCTGATGATCCCAATGAGTCCAACAAGAGGATTCATCTCCATCACGAACTGAGGTATTTTGGCGATCAACTCCAGCGGTGTGCCCTCAGGACTCACTCCCATAGCAATGGGAAATTGTTTGGCCATGATGATGATGCCGATGGCCGCCAACAGCCCATGTACCGCCGAACTTGGGAAAAATTCTCCTAGAATTCCAGCTCGAAAAACTCCAAACAAAATTTGAATTCCGCCTGCTACCACACCTACACCTAAAGCTAAACGATAGGCTTGCAGATCGGCTTCAGGATCTTGTCCACCAGTAAACCCAAACTCCGTCACACACCCAATCGCGATGACGATCAGTCCGGCAGCCGGGCCTTTGATGGTCAATTCAGAATTACTAAAAAAGGTTGCTAACATCCCCCCAATGATCGCGGTAAAGATGCCGGAAATAGCGGGATAACCACAGGCGAGTGAAATACCTAAGCAAAGTGGAAGAGCAATCAGAAACACGAGAAAACCGGAAAGCATGTCTTCTCGCCAGTTTTTGGAAAGATTGGCAATATTCCCTCGTGGAACTTCCGTCATATCAATACTCCGGGAAATAACAAAGGAGATAATGCGATTAACGCAACAACAAGGAAGGAAAAATGGCGAATCAACATGTCCAGATTCACGTGCACAACATCAAAAGGCGCGCTTCCCTCAACAGTGGATACAACAAAGCCGGTTATGGTGTCTGTCCGCAATCAACTACAGAACCACAAACCGGCTTATACTGTAGTAGACCCTTCATGTATTCAGAGTCGGCCACCCTACAAATTAGCCCTAACTATTTTAAGGAGAAGTGAAGCTCGTGAAAGCCCTCAGTAACGGACTGTTGACCTTACGCTCTTCCAAATAGAATCGTCGAAGACGATATACCAGGAGCGGAGGGGTGACCTCAAGATAATTCTCTAAAAATCCCTTAAAAATCTTGTATTTATGAATTAATAACTACGTAGATATACTTGATATATCTTTACCAGGGGGGAGGACAGCATCGAAAAACAGGGTAAGAAAGAACGGGAAGGAGGAGTGGCCAAGACTTCGCTCTCTTCTAACAAAAGAAAAGTGAAGAAATGGATTATCCGAAGATATTAAAGGCAACCATGATGGCCACGATTGCAATCATTGCCAAATCAAAAAGGGGATCCATTGTTTTCTCCTTTAAAAATAAATGCCTTATTTGTAATAGATTTGCAAATAATATTCCCTAACATGCCTCATAAACCCTCATTCTATAACCTATTGAAGTATTGGATATTTTATGGATAAACGATATAAATTGTATATTGGTCTCATTGGAGTTTCGTCAACGAGAGCGATTTCGCTCTTCATCAACTGCGCGAATTCGCACAAATTGAATGATAATTATTAATCAGGCAGGTTACTTAGGTGGTGAAAAGTGATGGATCCTTGACTTTTCCCTGGATTGCCTTATCTTATTACGTATGACACCTACACGCCCTCTTACCCATGACGAAAAGAAAGCCTCTGAAGCTGCCTTTCGAGGATTACCCCAAGATGAGAATTGGACCGATTCAGCAAAATCGGTATATGAGGGAATCATCAAAGCCCTTGAGAAGGACTCCTCTAAGCTTCAGATTCCTACCGATCCACAACCGGCTCTCCTTGAGGGACCAGAAACCCCCACCTCGGAGAATACGGAAGATGTATTAGCCTCGGATTTGGCGCAGACGCCAGAAATTCCAGCAGAATTAGAGTCGCTGACCCTTCGATCCAGACGAGAAGCAGTGGAATCGGGGATAGTGAAAGATGTGACACCACTGGCCCAAAGCATTGGTTTGGACTTTTGCGTCGGCATGACCAGCCCACTTTGGGAGCAATATATTACGTCTTCTCCCGATTTCACAGAGGAACTCATTCACTCACGCCTACGCGATACCTTAGTGGCCGTTCGACTACGCCTGGCCAGCCTAAAGGAAGCCACCCCCCTGGTTGATGTCCCCGTTCTCCTAGATTTTTCTCCGGAACCGACACCACAACTCTGCCTCACATTTGCTTTATTCCACAAAGACCCCGTTGACGGGAATTGCCTGCTGTTAATCCACCCAGGCGAAGTCTTCGCCACCCGGCAATCCATCGAAAATAACTAACGACTCTGCATCGTCTCCTTACAGCTAGATTGCCTCATTCAGGACCATTCTGAAAATCTCCACTCTGGTCATTATCTCGTCCTAACCTCAAGAATCCAGCAACATCTTTCGCTTCCCTCCCGTAACACAACGAGTTTTCCGTGCTTCCTATTTTTGAGAAAGGTCCCATAGGGCATCTCAGCAAATTTTTCTGCTTCATCAACTAGGTCCTTCTACCGAAAAAGCGGCATACACCCATCCACGAATTTGGGGCCCACAATGCCGCATAACCTGCTTCACAATTTTCTTTTGTTCAATATGCCCAGGAACTCACCAGCGATCAAAATACTCAGCCTGTGGCTTGGCTTGTTGATCTTCTTCTTTTCTCCGGATGTGGTAAAGGCCGAGTTTCTTGATCGCCTTGAACTCCTTGATCACTTACGCCAAGGTCACTACCAACAGTTAGAACAGATTCTGATCCACCAAGAACGCCTGTATCAGTCAAAGAAAATTCCAGAAGAACACGTCGAAGCCACCTACTTTGCTTTTGCGAATTCCGCCGCCGATCTTGAAGAAAAACTAAATGAATGGGTTCAACAGCCTAGCAGATCAGGGACAGCCCAACTTGCCCGAGGTATGTATTACTGGAATATAGGATGGAAAACTCGTGGGGGTGAGTATGCAGCAGAAACACCAAATGAACGTTTCCGAGAAATGAAACCGTATTTTTCGTTAGCGTGGCAAGATCTTCTCATGGCCACTCGTCAGAAACCTCAATCAGGTATACCACATGCCTTTTTAATGAGCATCGCTATGAGTCTCGGCGATAAGAAGGGCGTGAACCAATATACCCAAACAGGTCTTGATGCTGACCCAAGATCCTTTGTTGTCCGCTGGAAACACCTTTGGAGTCTCACACCATGGTGGAGTGGCTTGTCCATCGAGAACAGTATTGAAGCAATTCAAACATTTCTAAAGAACGAGACCATTCCGCGCTTGAAAAACAATGCTACCCTTAAACCCCTTTTAGGTTTTCCGGATTTCGTACGGGCAGAAATGTATAGACGAAATGACAAAAGGGAAAAAGCTATTCCGTACTATGAAGCGACACTGAGCCACGGACGGTATTACTATTATACGTTACGCCTAGGACAGAACTTGTATTTCCTTGACCAGGACAATGAGGCGTTGAAAGTACTTACAGCAGCCCTCAAAGAACGACCACAGGTTGCTGAGGTGTATGATTATCGAGCCCGTGCATTAGAATCCCTGGATCGCCCAAATGAAGCCTTGGCCGAACAAGCTCGAGCCATAGCATTGGATTCTTTGGAGCCAGGAAACCTTCGCCGCTATGCCTGGAGACTCAAGCGACAACACCGCTTGGAGGAAGCGGAACGAACTCTAAGGCAAGCCCTCACCTTTGGTTCACATGACCATATAGTTGTAGGAAACTTAGGCAACCTCTATCTTGAAGATTTCAATGATCCTACCAGAGCTTTACCTTATCTCAAAAAGGCCGTCCTGTTGAAACCACAAAATTCTTGGTACTTGCTCAACTATGGGTGGGCTTTAAGCAAAATCAATGACTGCCAAGGAGTGGAAGCTCTACAGAATTACCAATTTCAATGTAAGCTCGACAACTCGTGTACTTCCGAGAACCTGGGTTGGGCCAAGAGAACATCTCAACGCCTGATTTGGAAATGTGGCTGCTGGCGTGAGCACCCATCCCTGAAATTACTAGGACGGCTAATCAAATGGCTTCCTAACCTCTAGGACTTATCGCAATTCTTCCAAAACTCAGCCAGAACGGCCCATTCTCCCAAGGTCGGGCTTGAACTATTTCTATTCCAAATCGGTCGGATCATTAAAGAGTGTCGGCAAAGCAATATTGCCATGTCCCTTTTGCGGAAAATTAAGCTCGCGAGGATCTCCTGGGTTTAGATTGGATGCCGTGTCATCAGGAGGAAACAACGCAAGTGATTCTAAGAAATCTAGAATTTGGCTTTGCTTTCCGTTCGAAAGCCGAGCAAATCGATCACGCGCTTCCTGAGCTTCACCCCCATGACGCATGATCACGGACCATAAGTTGATACTTCGTCCATCATGCCCATATGGCGCAGTCGTCCCAACTCCCCACAACGGTTCGGTCATAAATTCCTTGGTGAGGGTGCCATCGAAATTGCGCTCCCAAAAGTTTGATCCCAGATTATGGCGCTTGAAGTCGGCATAAAAATTCTTTACGACAAAAGACTGACTTTTGGGTTGCTTGACCGAGGGATTCCCGGATCCTGGCATTTCTTGGAGGAGGGGAATGGCCGTTGCAAACAACCGATTAAAAATTCCTCGTCGCGCATCGTACACCGTTTCCACATCCGCAACTCGACGATCTTTGGCAATCACCAACGAAGGAATATGACAACCTGTACAACGAATATTCTCAAACAATTTTCTACCTTTTTGAGAATTTCGCGTTTGCCGTCCGGTTGCCGGTTTAAAATAATTCAGCAAATAAAATTCAAGATGATCAACGACGCTTACTGGAATTTCATTGGCAGTCCCATCTAAGTCCGGATCATCACTTTCACTAATAGCAGGTGGCGATTCAATGGCATCAAGTGAACCATCCAATACCATGCCAGCTGGGGTCACAACTTTTCCTCCGGTGGAAGCCTGTACAAGATCAGGATCAAACGCTTCTAAGCCCATTTCCGCATTCAGGGCCCCAACAACAAATTCTCTGATGGAAATGGTTCCACCTTCATGAAAAAATGGACGAACACGTAAATCAGGATTAATACCTTGGATATTAGAAGGATCCACTGACCCATCTGGATTCACCCTGATTCGCCCATAACGAATCCCCTTACTAACTAATTCCCGAGCAACGACAGAACCAGAGGATTGAGCCTTGGCTGTGGCTTCGGCGCGAATTCGGCGCAGGTCATGAGTAATTTCATCAGCTAACATTTCGACCAGACCTAATCCAAACAAATGCGGAGCGTCTCGGCTATCCGGTCTGGTAAACACAACTCCCCCAAATCCCGCCGCACCACGCGGACGGCCATGGCAACCGGCACAACTATCTACTAAGCCTGCACCGATGGACCCTTCAGCTGCAATATCTCCTACACCATCACCAGTACGTGGACCAAGTCCCTGTTCAAATGTAAATTTTCGTTGAAAAAGATTCCGGCCACGACGGATTGAGCGGAAAGGATCGCGTGCAATGAGATACTGCGAGGAACCTCTGGTTTCAATGTCACCTCGCCCAGGACCAATCTGCTCAGCAAGAGATTTTTGGATACCCGCATTTTCAGTATTAGGGGCTTGGGTAATGTCAGTTTCCTGAGAAAACACTACTGTACTCCCAACCAAAACCCCCATTAGAGAAGACAGCCCTACCAACATTCTGAAACGAAGACGGACTTTTAAAATAGTATACATAGGATAGTTCCGCTTTCTTGGGGGAATTGGGGAAGGATAATTGAACACACTTGTTTGAAAAAGGAATTCCTTTTTCAACAGGCAGAATAGTTGAACAAGACGGCCGGTGCCATGCGCATCAAAGATCGATGTCAATGAAAGGACAGCAAGGACAATGCCAAGGGCATTCATCTTAAAATTTATTCTCAAACATCCCAATTTTCCTTATCTAAAAACGGATTTATCTTCCTCACTTCGAATTAGATGACTGAATGTCAACTCCTTCACCTGCCTGTATGTCTACAACTACAAGTACGGAAATGACATGATTATTATCAACGATGTCGATATCACGACAAATGTGATACAACACAAACCTCATCTTTCCGTATAGACAAAAAAAATCAACCATCCAAAGGAGAAAGTTTTCTGAGCACACTACCCTATTTCACCGACCCCCCTCCCAATCCACTTGGAGGTAAAACATTAATAGTCGACCCTCTTCAATCCAACTGTTTTGCCCTGCCCAGCGAGGCCTTAAACCAGGCAGAACCGATCGATCAAATTTTTATCCGACCTGGGACGTATGAAGATCGCCTGGTCATCACAGAACGGCCTATCTCTCTCATCGGAGCCGGTCGTCATCAGGTCACGATTTTCAGTCGACGGAGTGGACCTTGCTATCTACAACGAGTCTCTGGCGGGCAAATTAGCGGCATCACATTTCGTTATGTCGGCAGTGACCAACATTCAGCCATGAATATTTTGGATTCGACCTGTACGATTTCGCAATGCCGCGTCACAGAGGGCCTGTTGTCGGGGGTGGTGATCTACGGACCGGACTGTCGCCCAACCTTTGTAGGCAATGAAATTTGTTATAACAGGGAGTCGGGAATTTTTTCGTTTGCCGGAGCTCAGCCCTATCTGCGAGAGAATGATTGCTTTGGCAATCATCACTTTGGGATAGCAGCCCGCGACGAGGGCACGCGCCCAGATGTCATCAACAACATCAGTCGAGATAATATGTTGAGTGGGCTTCTTCTTTTTTCTCAGGCGCAAGCCCTCATTCTCGACAATACCTTCGAGCAGAATGCCCATTGGGGGGCCGTGCTTACTCCAGATTCTAAACCCTCCCCACAAGTAGAAGAGCTATCACAATCCAATACTTTCACCAACAACCCTCGTGGGAACTTCATCATCACCGACAAACCCCTAAGCGATATTGGCCGATAGTCCTCTTTCCAATGCATGAGGTGCTGGAGAAAGGAGCCCTGTGATAAAGTTCATGCCTTTCCGAAATCTTAGGAGAGCTTTTCTAAATGAATAACAATCTGTGGCTTCAAGTGAATGCTGTTTTAGGCAGCTTAGCGGTGACGGTGGGGCTCTGGCTGTTAATTGGTGCATTACCCATACCAATTGGAATCGCCATGGGCATTGGCCTAGCAATTTTGCTAGCCTGGAAATGCCCATCCATCGGATATATTTGGGCAATTTGCACCTTATTATTAGGAGTCGAAAGCATGGCCTGGGCCATGATGCAAGTGACAGACCTCCAAAAACTAGGCCGGGAGCCAACAATGGAGGAAATGGAAAATATTTTTCCTGCGGTGATCCTTGGTCTCTTCTCTGGCGTGTTTTGGATGACCTTCGCCTACGGGATTTACAAACGCATACAGGGACCCATCATCCACCATCCTTTTCCTGTACCAGCCTCATCTTCGCCTCCCAAGAAAAAATCAAAAAAGAAAAAGAAATAAACCTTCCTGAGTAAGATCCTATTGAATGTTTAATGGATCGACATGCACTTCATACACCACTGCCTCTCTTCCAAACTGTTGGTCATACGCTTGTTGAATCTTTCTAAGACGTCGTTGAGTCTCTTCCAAATGAAACGTTTTGAGGAGAAAGATGGTTCGGTTCTTTTTGAGACGTCCCAGCTTCCGTGAACTTAACGGCCCTAACACCATGGGCAACTCCAACATTCCGTGACCTCCTTTAGGCCAATCCCCATGCCCTTCTGATTTTTTCAACTGTTGCTCAAGGAAATCGACCACACGTTGTACGCGAATGGCCTGTGCCCCAGTGACGACTAATAACAGGAGATGCGCTGCCGGTGGATACGCTAAGGCTTCACGCAGGTCACATTCCTGTTGATAAAACAGATGTGCATCTCGGTGCTTCATAGCCTGAAATACATGATGAGCAGGCATACGCGTTTGAAAAAATACTTCGCCGGACGAGGCATCATCAGGTAACTTGGCTTGGGCTAATTTCATCGCTTTGGAAAAAAGTAGAAATGTACGTTCGGCCGAACGAAAATCAGGAAGATGCAAACCCAAATCGGCTTGAGGAAAGGCCACTAATTTTGCTGATGGAGGATCAGGTTGATGCAATAAGAATTCTGTTCCAATGAGAATGCGAAGGTCTCCACGACGAAATCGGCGGAATACATTCTCCCCTTCTTCCACCGTTTTCACCTGATCCCGATCAAACCGAAAGAGGCTGTGAGACGGGAAAACCTTGGTAAGTTCGTCCTCCAGTCGTTGCGTCCCAGCGCCAGAAAATCGAAATACCGTACCCATACAGGAAGGACACGTTTCCGGGGTTCGATGGCATTTTGCGCAATAGGAACACAGCAAACGAGAAGGCCGTTGAAAGAGCCGTAACGAGACACCACACGTCTCACAATTTGGCGCCTGACCACAATCTCGACAGATGAGGGACGGAGAAAATCCTTTTCGATTGAGGATCAGAATCGCTTGATGCCCATCATTGAGAACCTGTGTCAGTCGTTCAAACAAAGGCGGCGCGAGAAGCGTCCCAGAGACATAATCCCGCATATCAATCAGATGTACGTCAAGATTCTTGAGATGGGGAAGCTGAAAATCCTCCTGACTCTCCTCACGAAATTTGGAATAGGTTTCCAGAGATGGGCAAGATGATGCATACACCACCAAAGCCTGCTCAATGGCTCCACGCATTCTTGCCACTTCGCACGCATGATAATAGGGAAAACGTTCATCCTTATAAGACGCATCTTCTTCATGATCTACCCAAATTAACCCAAGATCCGGAAGAGGAAGAAACAAGGCCGATCGGGTCCCGACCACAAGTTGGACCCGCCCTTGCCGAATCTCTTCCCAACGTTCGGCTCGAATTGGCGTCGATAATTTCCCGTGATAGGCCTCTACCGATTCACTCAATAGGTTTCGTAGTTGCTTCACAATCGCTTCAACTTGGTGGACCTCGGGAACTAGAAGCAGCACCCGTTTCCGACGTTGAAACAGGCTTGATGCGACTTGTTGGAAAACCTGATGTCGTTCATGTTCAAGCCCGATCACAATATGTTTCTGAAACGATCCAGAATGACTTTCGTTCACTAACTCATCTGCAAGGATCTTTAATTTTCCCGAAAGAGCTGGTTGGCTTGTGGGCCTTAATGGGGATTTCTCGGCACCCTGCTCGAAAAGATCACCAATCGCGCAGGATGAGGATGGAAACGATGAGAAAGTCTGAAGGTGTTTGCCTTTCTGCGCGTTGGCGGAAAACTTAACCAGCAAAGTTGATCGCTCCTCGATCCACCCTCGTTTTTTGAGACTCATCACCTGAGTCGCCGCCTTAGGCAATGTCCTAATCAATGATGATCGGTGTACCCCATTTGATGCCTGTGACACCTTCTGCAACACAGACAGCGATTCCTGCGGCAAAACCGAACCAGCCAACGCCTCACGACCAGCTGGGGTGAGATGAAAACGTTTGGTCACGTTGAACACACGAGGCGGCACAATGAGTCGCAAACAAGCTGACAGCGGGGCTAGGTAATAATCTGCAATATGCTCAACCAAGGTGAGTAATCTCTGATCCAGCGACGAATGTTCAGAGGTCGTGTCCACTGATAATATGTCACGAAATGAAATGTTGGTATTGAGCGATCGAACAGAAGGCAGGACAGACTCTTCTAAAATCCTAACAATTACGCCAGAAATGACGGATGAACCTAGGGGAATAAAAACAGGGCTCCCAACAAAGACCTGGGCCTGTAATTGATGTGGAATGTTATAGGTAAAAACTTGAAACCGCCGACTGGGCAGAACAACATCAGCAAGCATGGGAAGTCGGGATGTTCATGAAGAAAATGATTTTAGCAGTTGTAGCCACACCTCACAATATTTCTCCCTATTCCCTATCCGCCTTCAAATACTAGACAGATAGCTCATTCTAGTGCCAAGCTATGTTGACCCCTGAGAGTTGGCTGAAAGACGTCTTATGAGGAAAAAACAACCCTCAGAACAATTACCTCAACCCCAGTGGCTGATTCTGTTTGATGGGATCTGCGGATGGTGCACGGGATGGGTCCGTTTTCTCATCCAACACGATACGAACAAACGGTTTCGATTCGCGCCACTTCAGTATCCTCTAGGACAACAAGTGCTCACCAAATATGAACTGCCGCAGAAGGCGTTTTCAACATTTGTGGTGATCAACCCCGATGGATACTTGACTAAATCTACTGCAGCCTTACACCTTATACATCACCTTGGCGGTCTCTGGCGTATGCTGTATGTCTTCATTCTGATTCCGAAACCCCTCCGAGACTGGGTCTATGACCTCATGACTCACTATCGGTATCAACTCAGAGGAACCCTCACAACTTGCTATCGTCCTCCACAAGAATACCAAGATCGTTTTCTCTATAATATTTCATTGGATAGGATCGCCTTACCCCTTCACTCACCTGGGGATACCCAAGAAGAAGTGGCACACGTTTAATATCTAGCTTGGCGAAGATTCACCACTACGGAGACAAGAATATGGGAGGCTTAGAATTACTCGGATTTCTAGCGATTGCCATTGGTGTCATTGGAGTAATCGTGTTGCTAAAAAGTCGCAAAAAATCTTCCCGCTAGAATGGGATGGAATGCCATCGACTTCGAAGGCTCAGACATCAGATTGTTTTTTGAGTCGTCGGTCGAGGGCAAATCGAGTAATCCCCAAATGTTTGGCAGCGAGACTTTTATTGAAATCAGAGACACGCATCACTTCCTCAATCAGGGTATTTTCAATGTCCCCCAACGAATGCTCTCCCAGCTTCATTTCAATACGCACCATCGGTTGATCCCCCTGCGTCACGACATTCACCGCTGAATGTACCACTTCTTGAACTTCACGCGGGAGATCCCCACTCGTTAAACTCTGTCCCCGGCAAAAGATCACCGCCCGTTCAATAATATTTTGTAATTCCCGGATATTCCCCGGATAGGGATAGCGTTCCAATAACTGCTGGGCTTCGGAATCAATCTCCTTCACATCTTTCCCCAAGTCCTTACTGTGATGAAGCAGGGTTTGCACACTCAGCGGAAGGATATCTTCAATTCGATTCCGTAAAGGTGGAAGATCTAGTGATACGACATGTAACCGGAAAAAGAGATCCTCACGGAATGTCCCTTGCGCCACCTCTTTTCGGAGATCGCGATTGGTGGCAGCAATCAACCGGAAATCAACATCTATATCTTGACGCCCTCCCAAGCGTTTAAATGACCGTTCCTGAAGCACCCGAAGAAGTTTCGCTTGCATTGTGGGGTTGAGATCGCCAATCTCATCCAGAAAGAGTGTCCCGCCTTCCGCCTGTTCACAAAGCCCCGGTTTCCGTTGATTGGCTCCAGTAAATGCGCCGCGCTCATAGCCAAACAGCTCGCTTTCAAATAATTCTTGAGGAATGGCCGTACAATTCACGCCTACAAATGGCCCCTGAGCCCGAGGCCCATTATGATGCAGCACCCGAGCAACAAACTCTTTTCCAGTTCCGGTTTCTCCAAACAACAATACCGTGGTCTTATGATTTTTGGTCATCTCTTGAATCTGCCCAACCAGCTCTCTCATGCTGGGACTGTTGGAAACCAAGCTCTGTAAGGCATAACGGCCCGGACGATCTTGTGTTTCAAAATCGATCCGACGGCGTAAGGTCAAGTATTCCAACGCTCGATCGATAACAGGTTCGACACCCGACAAATCAACGCTTTTGATGAGAAAATCATAGGCACCCAGTCGCATGGCCTCGACTGCATCTTCCACAGTGCCATAGGCGGTAAGTAAAATGACGAGGGCTTGTTGGGTTTTAGATCGGACATGCTTGAGAGTTTCAAGCCCACTCATACCAGACATTTTTAAGTCCAAGAAGATAATATCAGGCACATCAGAATCCAAGGCGACGAGCAACGCTTCGCCCGAATCAAAACTGCGAATTTCGTGTTGACGCTTCGCTAATCGTCGGCTAATGGCCTGGCGAACCACTTCATCATCATCCGTCACAAATATCGTCGCGCGCATGACTTAGGCCATCGAATGTTGTGGTTGGCAGACTGAGGGGAGCCATAGCGATATCGTGGTCCCAATTTGTTGCTGGCTTTCCGCGTGAATCTCTCCGCCATGGGCCTCGATAATATTTCGACAAATGGCCAATCCAAGCCCTGTTCCACGATATTTTCCCGTCGTAAAAAATGGCTCGAAAATGCGAGAAAGGACCTTGGCATCAATCCCTTTTCCCGTATCTTCAACTTTCAGTCGAAGGCCTTGATGGTGCTCGTAGAGTTCTTCCGCAATCGACAGATGTAACGCGCCATTGGCGGGCATGGCTTCAATGGCATTCTGAAGAATATTTAACAGGACCTGCTTCAGTTGATCCCGATCCGCATGAAGAACATTCAGATGCTTTTGCCAATGATGGTGTACCTGAATACCTTTCTGTCTTAATGGATCGGACAAAACTCGCTGGGATTCCTCTAACAATTCCTCGAGCTGAAACGTGACCGGGAGAAAATCTCGCGGGCGCGCATAATCGACGATTTGATTCACAATGCGATCCAAACGCCGCGTTTCCTTCAAAATAGTTGTTAAATCATCTCGACGGGAATCCCCTTCTGCGAATTCCTCAAACAGCAAGGACGCTGTGGACCCTATCCCCACTAAGGGATTCCGAATTTCATGCGCGATCCCTGCAGCAACTTGCCCCAATGTAGCCAACCGTTCAGACCGACTCAATTGCGCTCGCATGAGTTCCAGCGCAGTAATATCAACATTAAACCCTTGATACGCCATGGTCTGACCTGAGTTATCATTGATGGGAACCGCACGACTTAATACCCGTTTTATCACTCCATCTTGATGCAGAAACCGGAACACGCGCTCAAACGCCTCATGTTGAGTTCGCGCATCCTGAAAGGCCTGACGAACATCTTCCCGATCATCAGGGTGAATAGCCTCCCACATCCGTTCAGGATCTAAGGCCTCATCCGGATCCCGCCCAGCTAACACCCAATTTTGGCGATTACTAAAGATGACCTGACTCTGGGCCATCGTAAAAATACCAATGGGGGCGTGATCCACAATGCCACGGTATTTGGCTTCCGAAGACGTGATCTCTTGGTTCAGACTCCGCAGCTCCTGTCCAGATTGTTCAATCTGCTGAATATGCTGTTGAATCTGAGCGCCCACCGTATTCATGACTCTGGTCAAATTTCCTATTTCGTCTTGCCGGTCCAGGACAGGCACTTTCGGCATGGTCCCTCCAGAAAATTTTTCAACCGTTTTAACCAACGTGGTCAAAGGCCCCGTAATGGAACGCGCAATCAGTTGCAGCGGAAGCAACATGAGAATCAAGGCCAGGGCCCCGCCACCGACGATGACTCCCATGAGAACGGAGCGATCTTCCGAACTGCTGGCCAACGCCTGCTGTAACTGCTCAACTTCCTGCCGATCAAAACGCGCCATTTCCTCACGAATGGCCAGCATTAATAATCGTCCTTTTTCTGCTTCAACATATTCCTGGGCCTCTTCAGGGTGTCCCAATTTTACTCGTTCAATGAGACGATCTTTATCTGACATTAGCAGATGGATATTATTCTGGACGGATTGGACCAACATCCGTTGTGCTGGATCATTATCCACCATTTGTCGAAGAGAATTGCCCAACGCCAGTACCCGTTGTTTCGCCGCTTGATAGGGTTGTAGAAATTGTGGCTGCTGAGTTAACACATATCCTCGAAACCCGGTCTCAAGATCTACCACCAATCGCATGAATTCCGCCGAGGCACTTTGGATGTGATACACCTCGTTCAGATGATCTTCATCCAAAGAAAACGTTTCAACGCTTCGATAGGTCAATAAACTTAAAACTAACACGGCCAGCATGGGAACTGCCGAAACCAAGAGCAGTTTCTTCGCGAGGGGAAGATTCAAAAAAAGGGATGTCAATTTCATAGGGGCCAAGAAGTTCTTCTACCGGAACACGACTGTCATTCGATTCCTTTTGGAACGAGAAACGCACCAATGGGAGACTACGAAATTCTTTTGCCACCTGTCCATGGTCCTCGACCCAAGATTGCTTGCAGCATTTCCACCCACAAGCAGTAGTAGATAGGGAAGCAGTATTGCTAGTATGCACTGAATGGATGGCTTCAACTACGTTGGTAGGCACCTGAAGATCGCAGTCCTTCTAGTCTTCTAAAAAGAGGAGAGATGAGCGGGAAAACCTTCCTTATCACCCTGAGTGCAGGTCTTGTTGGCCTTCTGTTGGGCTGGGGAATTGGCTTTAAGATGGCCCCGACCACGGGTCTTCCCATTCGCGTGGTTGCCGACTACCTCCACGCCGTCCTCCAAGCCGACCGCACCTTCTATACACAACATGTGGTGGAACGAATGGAAGCCATGTTGATTGTGAACGCGACGGAAAATTGGCGAACAGACCGCACCTTGCCACTCCCCGCCCAGTTCTTTAAAGAATCCTCACGGGGATTGCAGGTACGCGGCAAACCGTTTCGATACCGGTTGATCAGCATGTGGCCCATTAATCAGGAAAACGCACCAGAATCTGAAAAGGATCGGCATGCTCTAGAACAAGTCATTAACTACGGAGAAGTAGCGGAGAAGGAAATCGAATTGGAGAAAAAGCGATATTATCAAGCCATTTTCCCTGACCGTGCAGTAAGCCGCGCTTGCGTGACTTGTCATAACGCCCATGAGCAAAGCCCCAAACGCGACTTCAAACTCAATGACATTATGGGCGGATTGGAGATATTAATTCCTTTGGAATAACATTCATTACGACCAAAAAACCCGGAATCCCTGCCTCACATCAACAATAATCATGGCCCCAGGAATGGAAGTATGAAGAGTTGGATCACACAGACAGGAAAAGGCTTATTCGCCATCAAACTGACACTGTTGACTGAGCCTTTGGCAGCGTGAAATGAAAGGACGTGCCTTGGCCGACAACCGAGTCGACCCATAACTGACCCCCATGTTTCTCAACAAGGTCTTTACACAGCAGCAATCCTAACCCCGTGCCTTTTTCGCCAGCAGTGCCATCCGTTGTTCGACCAGCCCTCAACTCAAAAAGGGTAGCAACCTTTTCGGAAGATACGCCAACCCCTGTATCGGTAACCGACACCTGAATCTTGGAACCTCGATCAATAGCCTGAACAGATACACGTCCGCCTTCAGTAGTAAATTTAATGGCATTCCCAATCAGGTTTTGCATTATTGAATGAAGCATCGTTGAATCAACGCATACCTCCGTTGCCGGATTTGATTCATAGATGCAATCAACATTCTTTTGAGTGGCATTACTTTTCAAGAGAGTTAGGACATTTACGACGATAGTATCAATGGCCATATTGATTGGTTGAAATTCTAACATTCCCAATTCAAACCGAGTGCCTTGCAAAAGGTTATCAATAAGTTGCATAAATTGTTCTGCAGAGGTCAGAACCGTTTGGGAAAAGTCTTGGATTTCATCTCGAGTTAAGGTCTCAGATTCGTCAGCTAAGGTTTTGGAAAATGCTAGGATTCCATTAAAAGGTGAGCGTAGATCATGAGATAATATGTGAAAAAGCTTATTCTTACTTTCCAGAGCCTGTTGCAATTCCTTGGTGAGACGACTTAATTCCAACTGAGACACCACCTGTCGAGCCAATATTTTCAATGCAGAGATTTGCTCAGGAGATAAGGTTCGTGGCTCACGATCAATCACACATAATGTCCCGATGGCCAATCCCTCTGGGGTGATCAGGGGTGCGCCAGCATAAAACCGAATATAGGGATCGCCGGTCACCAGGGGATTATCCGTAAAACGCGGATCGGCATACGTATCCGACACTACAAACACGTCAGATTGATGAATAGCATGCGCACAAAACGCCACATCGCGAGAGGTCTCCGAGGCCGGACACCCGACTTGGGCCTTAAACCATTGCCGAGTGGGATCCACCAAACTGATGAGCGCAATTGGCGTTTGGCAGATAGAAGAGGCGAGCTTTACAAAATCCTCATAGACCGCTTCAGCCTCCGTATCCAAAACCTCGTATTGAAGAAGCGCTTGAATACGGGTTTGCTCATTTTCCGGGATGGGAGCGATTTGCATATCAAATCATTTTGTGCATGGTGAAACCCAAACAAGAGACCTGTGCATACTCCATTGAAATTTTAAAGATATTTCAATGAGAGCAGAAATGGTCCTATTCGATATGTCATCGGGGCATTGGTCGTTTATCTTTAAATAAATCATCCTGGCCTCAAGTTTCACGAAAACGGGCAGGCTCCCCTAAACGTGAAACATTCGATTTGGGGAAGGGATCAGAAAATTGTCTTCAGACACTAAAGTGTCTACTAAAACCATTAAGCCGGAACTTAGGGGAACCGACAAGAACAGAAGCACGCCAACCATGAATAACCAATTCCAACAAATCATGCACGGAAGACCTAGCCGAAGAACGCCTACCCTGCGCAATATTCAAGAGACGACAAAACCCCGAATTACGCTTACTGATCGTTTACGATCCGGCTATCACCGATTCTGGTACGAAGCCTCTCGGGCTTTGCGATGGTCACGTGGCACCTATCGTGACCATCCTCTTGGTACTCGGCTTAAGCTCACACCCACACAAAACGTTCGCATTGAAGAACTCACAGCCATCTATGACGCACAATTTGAATTGCGATATCCACCAGAGACGAGCCTAATCAACTATGGATATTTGGATTTACTTGACCGCGCCCGTCATTCGCTAAATTGGAATATTGCAGAAAAGCGGGATATTTGTGATGTGGGTAGTGCCAACTTCGCGTATGCCTCGGCCCTGCAGACTTTTTTTCGCCCATCGCACCTAGTTGGAACGGAGGTAGACGGACATCGGTTGTATTGTAACGGACGAAGCCGTATCGATTACGCGCATGGCCATATTCAGGATCTGCCAAACACACATTATGCCGTTGCGGATTACCGCCAGTACCACAAATCCGCAGAAATCATCACGGCCTGGTTTCCCTTTGTCACGCCTAAACCCCTCTTGGCTTGGCGCCTGCCCTTGAGCTTATTTGATCCAGCTGCGCTTTTTGCACAAATCGCCAACAACCTGGTTTTGGGCGGGACGTTTGTCATGATCAATCACAGCCCCACCGAAGCCATCGTCGCCCGAAACATTGCCGAATCCGTCGGGCTCGTCTGTCGAGGTCAATATGTGCACGACGCACCCCTCCGCCCACGGACGCAACCCGCCGTCCTTACACTCTGGCATCATTCCTGATCTACTTGGAATAAAGGCATTTCCCCGAAAAAAGGAATCCAAAATTTTCAACAATTTTTCTGGATGCCCGCTCCGCAGACATGACAACCTTGATAGGAAGTACCTGTAAGCGTTTAAATGACGGTATAAGGAGCCGGGTGGGAAAAGGGGGAACCGTTGAGAAGGCGATAATTTCTGTTCGTCAATCAAGACAGGTTTGGCACGAAGGACTTGCATAAACCCTGAGGCACCGAAGATGATTGTGCTTTCCTTGGGAAAATTCGTCTCTATCTTCCAGGGATAATACTCGCGATCCAAGCAAACCTTCTCATTCTCGATCTGACTCCACGTGATGTGTCCCACCGGAACTTCGTGAAAGGCTGTCTGAAATCCACTCGCCCTCCAATCAATTCCCAGGTGTCAATCAGTTACGTGATGAAACGTTCACGTCGCAGGACCAACCCGAAATTGAAAACCCCCATCGGTTTCACAAGCCCACGCCACAATGTAATCGATGTCGAAAATCAGATCACGGCGCCAATCACCTTGTGCAATATTTCCTATAGAAATATGAACGCCATAAGAGATGGTTCTCATGCCAGGACAACTGATCGAAGTCGGCTTCGCTATAGATCAGCCGTGTTATCATAAGAACCCTTCCAGGTCCATAACTTCTAAAGACCTCCTACCCTAACGTCTGAATCAAGGCACGCATTTCGGGAACCAGATCGCCACCTCCATTAGATCGACCTGACAAGGCTGCATCAATGCCAGCATTCAGTACAACTTTCGCTTCGTCATTCCGCTTCGCCCCAGCCAGCGCACGGCCCAAAGCAAAATGCGAAGCCACATGGACAGGATCAAGTTCAACAGCTACACGTAAATGCTCCACCGCTTCTTCAAAATTCTCCCCTGTTTGAAGAATCTTATCGCCTAGACCATAGCGCCCCAAAAACCCATCAGGTTTTTTCGCCACCATTTGCCGAAATACTTCAATATCCATAATTTTTCAAGCTCCAAAAAAATAATGAAATAAAACATGAATTAATACATAGAATCCTAGCATCTCCTCAAAAGACTCAACCAGCCCGCGTTGCCACCTTTACCTCTAAAGATGGATAGGATTACCTCGACCTATCTGTCTAGTCTAAACCCAAGAGGTTCGGACCGTCATCATACCCCCTATAAAAGAAGGCAGGACCATGGACAACAAATTAATGCACAGACTTCAACGCAAGAAGGTTATTTCATTTCCTATTCCATCCATTTTGGCAATGAGCCTGTTTCTTGTCGCTTCTGGGATTCTAGTAACTGAGACTTCGGCATTGGAAATTCGATCTCTTGATGGAAACAACAATAATAGAGCTAACCCCACTTGGGGGAGCACCAATAGCCAATTGCTTCGCACCGCAACTCCAGATTACCAAGACGGCATGGCACAACCATCTGGAGCCGACCGACCAAATGTCCGTGAAATCTCTAATACGGTCGTGACTCAGAAGAAGCTGATCTACAACCGCAAACATGCGTCCGACATGGTCTGGCAGTGGGGACAATTTCTAGATCATGATATCGACCTCACTGGGGGGGTAAGCCCGGAAGAATCTTTTCCCATTCAGATCCCCACCGGAGATCCATTTTTTGACCCACGGTCTACGGGAACCCAAGAAATGCCCCTGAGCCGTTCTTTGTATGATCATGCCACGGGCTTAGCTCCCAATAACCCTCGTCAACAAATCAATCAAATCACCGCCTTTATCGACGCTTCAGGAGTCTATGGCTCGGACCCTGTGCGAGCCGTAGCCCTGCGAACCAATGACGGAACCGGTCGCCTCAAGACCAGCCCAGGCAATCTCTTACCATTCAATACCCAAGGTCTACCCAACGCCGGCGGCCCTGCTGACACTCTGTTTTTGGCGGGAGACATTCGCGCCAACGAACAGGTCGGACTCACTTCCCTGCACACACTCTTTGTGCGGGAACATAATCGCCTGGCCAGAAAAATTCGCCATCGCTTTCCTGCCCTATCCGGAGATCAAATCTACGAACGTGCACGACGCAAGGTCGGAGCTATGATCCAAGTCATCACCTATAAGGAATTTCTTCCCATACTGCTTGGCCCAGATGCGCTCAAGCCCTATACCGGATACGATTCCAACGTAAATCCAGGCATTGCCAACGAATTTAGTACAGCGGCCTATCGATTCGGCCATAGCATGCTTTCCCCGAAATTACTTCGTGTCAAAAAAAATGGTAAGCCGATCTCTGAAGGCCACCTAGCACTGCGCGAGGCCTTTTTTGCACCATGGCGGATCACGAACGAACGCGGGATCGGTCCCATCCTCCGTGGACTGGCCCGAAACCGAGCACAAGAAGTCGATCCATACATCATTGATGACGTCAGGAATTTTCTTTTTGGTCCTCCTGGATCTGGAGGATTTGACTTGGCCTGCCTCAATTTACAGCGAGGACGGGATCATGGTTTACCAAGTTATAATGATGTCCGGGTAGCCTACGGTCTCTCACCAGCCGTGGCATTTGCCGACATTACTAGGAACCGTAAGCTCAGGGATCGCATCGAGACAGCCTACGGAACGGTCGAAAAGGTTGATCCCTGGATTGGAGGGTTAGCCGAGGATCATCGTCGTGCCTCATTGGTTGGAGAATTATTCCATACTATTCTTGTGAATCAATTTGAACGATTGAGAGACGGCGACCGATTTTTTTACCGCAACCTCTTTCCACATTATCAGGTCAAACAACTTGAAAGGACCACATTGGCCAAAATTATTAAGCGCAACACCGGCATTGGGAAGGAAATGCAAAAAAACGTTTTTCTTTACCCACACAAGGTCCACCGCTAACCTCAAGCCTAGAAATACACTAAGAAGTCACTCACGCGGCATACCTGGAAATGGCAAATTCAGGTGTGCCACATTTTTTTTGAGTTCAGCACACCAATTGAAAATCATATAGAAAAGGGAGAGAGAAAACGGTATTCTGGCTTTACACCTTGTGCTGTCTAATTCATCGCCATTGGAGAAGGCATGGCGGCAATATATGGCCCCATTCATTCAAGACCGTGTAGTAACTGGTCCCGCTGCCCTAGACAACACTTCTTGCTCGGGCTCCTTTTCTTACTCTTTCTCATTTCGTGTGCAGGAAATGAAGACATGCACATGACCCAAGACCACCTTCTGGCTGCTATGGACCATGCAACAGCACCGGTGATTGTAGACGTTCGCTCGAAGAGTGAATATGAGTCAGGCCATGTGCCTGGAGCCCTGCATCTTCCCTTTTACGCCCTGTGGAGTTGTAAGCTTCCCCAAAACATGGACAGCCCAAAAGTAGAGCTTTCTGGCACAATTGACCCAGGAGGTTCTCATGAAAACGTCTCGATTCAGCGAAACACAAATTATTGCGATCTTGAAACAAGGGGACAGTGGTATC
>JAJDBR010000110.1 GCA_029261275.1 Nitrospirales bacterium | reverse complement strand
CCAGAATATCTTCTGGGGATTCACAATCCTGGAGTAAATCATCCAGCAGGGCATCGGTTTTGGTATCTGGTTTCGTCATCATTCCTCCTTAATAAATGGAACCATCATGATAACCAGTTACACACTTAATCTTACAGGCCCAGGTATACCCAAGTCCAGCTCAACAACGTGGCGCGGCAGTTGAATGAACGCCCGAGAAAAACATTACACTACGCCACACCGGCAGAGAAATTTCAGGCGTGTGTTGCCGCGACCAGTTGAACTCACAACCGAAGGCAGACATCAAAGCGCGACCTGATCTGTCACTGTCTGTAAGATCGCATGGCGACTATTTCAGTTAATCTTGTCAGCTACCGATCCGAAATAGGTCGCACAACAGGGTTTCCTTTATCAGCCGTTCACACAATGGCTTCCCCTATTAGCATTTTTCTCCCACCAACTCACTGACTGTTGAGCAGTTGCTCTATTCCGTTTTGATCGCAGGTGGATTTTCCTAGGCATGAATTTGACCGTTCGCATGAAATGGTCCTATGTTTCTCCAGTTGTCTTTGAGGGAAATTGAAACTCTTTCAGAAATCTTTTTGTATAAAAATTTCCTAGGATATTTCATGAAACTCCTTTTTGTTCTTCCAACTTGTCTGTGGGCCTTGGCTGTGATCTTTTTCCCTTCAGGTAGTCAAGCCGTGGACTCTGAAGAGGAGCTTCGGTTGCCGCTGGCTATGGAGGTGTTTTTGAAGAAGCCTCAGGCGGGAGTGTATGTACTTGAAATCCATTTAACCAATAACAGTCCTGACGCGGTGACGGTGAATATTCGGGACTTGCCGTGGAATCCTCCGAATGATTGGAAATGGTTTTCGGTTTTTCGCATGAATGAAGAAAACAGTCTGGTGAAGCAGCGTGTTCAGGATTGGCAATTGGGGTCACGGGTGATTCGACTCGTTCCGGGTGAATCGATTCAAGATATGATGGTGCTGAATCCTCGAATACCGTCGATTTTGGCTGATGTTGCGCAATTTGGAGTACAGCTTCGTTGGGACTGTCCGCCGGCTTCCTTGAAATTTGTGTGCAACGCCGACGCTCCTCATGTCTTGACTATCCCCCAGGGCGATGATGGTCAAGTCGATCTGTATTCCAAAGATTCCTCTGTCTGTCTGAAATTGAGCCAAGTGATTGGCCTGATCAAGATTCCCGATGGCCACGATGTTCTTTTTCTCCTGACTCCTGAGTCGGTGATGGTCGATGTCCCACAAATGCAAGCGCTTCTTTATCAGGTGGATGAGTATGTTCAGCAATGCCAACCGTCCTGGACGAATAGTTGGGCGGTGAGTTTTTTTACGGAAGAACGGTTTGCGGGATTTCTGAGTGATGAGGGGAACCGAGATTATTTCAAAGAAGGCGTCTGGCAACAGGTGAATATTGGGCAGTACTCCAGCCAAATTCGGACGCTATTCCGATTTCCCTGGATTAAGAAAAGAGCCGATGATGTCTATATTTCCGTGTACCGGTGATGCAAATTGAAAAGGCTCAAGTTAGGCTAGAACTCTACATCGACTTACCCCTCCTGAGAAAGGAGGGAAATTTTGAAGATGAATTCCTGTTAACAACTTGCAAGTATAGCTGTTAGATGGATTTCTTCTCCAGACTTGCTACAATCTTGTCATTGCTTCCCTCGACAGAATGAGGCACTCATCTATGCCGCTGCAATCGTTTCACCCGGTGATTCAAGAATGGTTCTCGACGACGTTGGGAGAACCGACGGATGTGCAGCGGGCGAGTTGGCCAGCAATTCAATCTGGGAAACATGCACTGATTTCCGCTCCCACTGGATCCGGGAAAACCCTTGCCGCCTTCCTCACCTGTATCGACCGATTGTTACACCAGGCGATTCATGGGGAATTGGTCGAAGGCATTCAAGTCGTCTACGTGTCCCCCCTTCGTGCGCTGAGTCATGATATCCATAAAAATTTGCAACAACCTCTCGACGAAATCAGTCAACGGGCATTGTCTGCCGGTTTGCTGAGTCCCAATATTCGGGTAGAGGTCCGGACCGGGGATACACCTCCTGCTCAACGACAACGTATGCTTAGGCATCCGCCCCATATTCTCGTGACGACTCCAGAAACCTTGTTTCTGATGGTGACGGCCAAGCGGAGTCGTGAATTGTTGATTGGCGTGCATACGGTGATCGTTGATGAGATTCATGCGCTGGCGCCCAATAAACGGGGTTCACATTTGGCATTATCTTTAGAACGGTTGGATGCGGTGACCAAACAGCGGTTAGTTCGAATCGGCCTGTCGGCTACACAGCGGCCTTTGGAACAAGTGGCACAGTTTCTCGTGGGTGAGTCGTCTCATCGGGAAAAGAATCGACAGGCGTCGCTTTTTGAGTCCTCGCATTGTCACATTGTGGATGTGGGCCATCGGCGAACGTTAGATCTGCAGGTTGAGGTGCCCAATGATGAATTGGGGGCGATCGCGACGAATGCCATTTGGTCTGAGGTCTATGACCGTATTGCGGCTCTAGCAGAGCAGCATCGTTCGACGTTGGTCTTTGTGAATACGCGGCGTCTCGCCGAACGAATTGCCCATCATTTGAGTGAGCGGGTGGGTGAGGATCAAGTGGCATCGCATCATGGCAGTTTGTCTCGCAAGCTGCGGCTTGCTGCGGAAGAACGTTTAAAGACTGGGAAAATTACGGTGATGGTGGCGACGGCGTCGTTGGAGTTGGGTATTGATATTGGGTTTATTGATGTGGTGTGCCAGATCGGGTCGCCCCGAGCCATTGCGACCTGTTTGCAACGTGTAGGACGTGCGGGGCATTGGGTCGGGGCCATTCCAAAAGGTCGTGTGTTTTGCACGACACGTGATGAGTTGATGGAATGTGCCGCGGTCGTGCGAGCTATTCGACAAGGACAATTGGAATCCATTGAGATCCCGTCGGCCCCTCTCGATATTTTGATTCAACATATCATTGCGGAAGTGGCTGCCCAGGAATGGGATGTGCGGGCGTTGTTTGATCTGTGTCGGTCCGCCTATCCGTATCGAAATATGGCCTGGGAAGAGTTCGAATCTTTGATTGAACTGATTGCCGATGGCTTTGTTCCTGGAAGACGGCGTTTGTACGCATACGTCAGTTATGACAAGCGTGAAAGCCGACTTCGGCCTCGGCGAGGCGGGCGCTTGGCAGCGTTAACGTCCGGTGGCGCCATTCCTGAAACGGCCACCTATTCTGTTGTCGCCGAACCTGACGGTACTGTGGTTGGCACGGTTGACGAAGATTTTGCCATTGAGAGTTTGGCGGGCGACATTATGTTACTTGGGACGACCTCGTGGCGTATCAGGGCCATTGAACCCGGAAAAGTGCGCGTAGAAGATGCGCATGGTCAGCCACCCAATATTCCCTTTTGGCGAGGCGAAGCGCCTTCACGATCCAAAGAACTCTCCCATGCTGTGGCAGATGTGCGTCTAGCCATTCATCAATTGCTCAAGGACGGTGCGACGCCGGGGGATGCTTCGGCACGGCAGTGGTTCTTTGACGAATGTGGCGTGGATGCGGCAGGGGCCGATCAACTCTTGGCGTATGTGGCTGGGGGTGTGCAGATTTTAGGAGGCGTGCCCACGCAGGATTGTATAATTGCTGAACGCTTCTTTGATGAAGCTGGAGGTATGCAGCTTGTCGTGCATGCGCCGTTCGGGGGGCGACTTAATCGTGCGTGGGGTTTGGCGCTGCGTAAACGGTTTTGTGTGAATTTTGACTTTGAACTGCAAGCTGCGGCTACAGATGATGGGTTGGTCCTCTCTCTTGGTGAACAACATAGTTTTCCTCTCGAGACGATTTTCCAATTTCTACAACCAAAGACGGTGCGCGACGTGTTAATTCAGGCGACCCTAGCGACCCCGCTGTTTGTCACGCGCTGGCGTTGGAATGTGAGTCGTTCTCTGGCTTTGTTGCGGTTTCAAAAGGGTAAGCGGGTGCCCATTCACCTTCAACGGATGAGGGCTGAAGATTTATTGGCGACTGCTTTTCCGATGGCGGCGGCTTGTGGCGATAATCATGTTGGTGATATTCCTGTGCCTGAGCATCCGCTGGTAGAAGAAACGCTGCGAGATTGTTTGACCGAAGCCATGGACGTTGAGGGTCTACGTCAAGTACTGGAACACATCGACTCTCAGACGATTCACGTTCGGGGGGTAGAATCCCCTGTGCCGTCACCTTTCGCACATGAAATTTTGAATGCCAATCCTTATGCCTTTTTGGATGATGCTCCTTTAGAAGAACGTCGTGCGCGGGCGGTCAATCTTCGACGCACCTTGCCGGCCTCGTTTGATGGAACAATTGGCACCTTGGATGAGAGGGGCATTGAGGCGGTGCTTGAGGAAGCTTGGCCGACCGTGCGAGATGAGGATGAGGCCTTTGACGTTTTGCAGGTCATGGGGTGGCTCCCCTCCACAGGAGGGGAGTTGTGGCGGGAGGAGTTGGACAGTCTTGTGGAAAAAGGTCGAGCCCTGTTTCTTGGTGTGAGGCCTGAAGAATCTCTGGATACTGATAGTATTGAAGGATGGACCACACATGAACAATTTACACAAGTGCAAAAGCTGTTTGCACAAGTTGAAATTCTAGATGGAACACATGGAGGATGTGTTGGTGATGAAGATGGAACCCACTCCCCTGAATCAGCAGCCTTGCATGTAATCCAGGGATGGATGCCCCATATCGGTCCCATTACGGCCAAGGAATTAACCTCGCGACTTGGTGTGGCGGCTTCCCAAGTTCATCACGCATTGCTGCAGTTAGAAAGCCAAGGACAAGTCTTGCGTGGGCGATTCCGTCCTTCTGGACTAGAAGAAGAATGGTGTGATCGAAGTCTCCTGGCCCGTATTCACCGGCGAACCGTCACGGCCTTACGTCGAGAAATTGAACCCGTGGCGGCTTCGGATTTTATGCGGTTCCTGTTTCGATGGCAGCATTGTGCCCCAGGGTCTCAACTACATGGTGAGGCTGGACTTCGTGAAATCATTGCGCAGTTAGCTGGGTATGAAGCTTCCGCCTCTTCGTGGGAATTCTCTCTTTTTACAGAGCGCTTGGCCAATTACAAATCGGAATGGTTGGATAATCTCTGTTTGCGAGGTGAAGTGGCCTGGGGACGATTGACACCGCCTGAGATGAAACCCAATCTGCGGCCTGTGGTGGAAGGCGAGTCGTTTAAACCTATAACACCTACGAGTCTAGCTCCCATCAGTTTTGTTCGACGAGATGATGTAGCCTGCATGTTAGGGATCGCTCGACCAGGGAAAGCGCCTGACCCACATGGCATTCGGTTACGTGTAAGTGGTGTTGCACAAGCTATTTATGAATGTTTGATTCAACGAGGTGCGAGTTTCTTCGCCGATCTCACCCATCGGACCGGTCATTTAGCGGCTGAGGTTGAGCAAGCTTTGTGGGAATTAGTCGCGGCCGGGTTTGTCACGGCGGATGGGTTTGATCCCTTGCGGGCCTTGTTGGATCCTCACCGTCGTCGGGCAAATGGAAAGGATCGTGTGCGACGACCTCGACATAGTGCTGGACGTTGGGCATTATTTGAATTCCATGGAGATGATCTGGATGTTGCCGCCTCTGCC
>JAJDBR010000109.1 GCA_029261275.1 Nitrospirales bacterium | reverse complement strand
GTGGCGTGATCACCGGTAACGGAATGGCCTTGACGGCCAGGCGGCATCAGCTTCAGGTCAGTATCACTGGTTCTGGCACCGTGACGAGTTCTCCTTCGGGGATCAACTGTGGTGGGGATTGTTCGGAAAACTACGACGATGATCAATTGGTGACGCTCACCCCCACGCCTGCGGCGGGCCAATTATTTTCAGGATGGTCAGGAGCCTGTACGGGGAGCGGTTCCTGTGCGGTGACCATGTCCACTGCTCGATTGGTGGGCGCTGCCTTTGCTCCTATTCCTGTGACCCAATTTTCCCTACAAGTCATTCCGAACGGCACCGGAAGTGGCAATGTGAGTAGTACTCCTGGGGGGATATCCTGTGGGGGCGACTGTGGGCAGACATACAATAATGGTACCAACGTGGTGCTGACGACCGTGGCCGATGCGGGTTCAACGTTTGCGGGTTGGAGTGGCGAAGGGTGTTCGGGCACGGGGTCTTGTGCGGTCACCATGACCGCCAACCGGACGGTTACCGCTACCTTTAACGCGATTCCTCGGAGTTTGGTGGTGAACCCCATAGGGACGGGTAGTGGTACCGTGAGTAGTACTCCTGGGGGGATATCCTGTGGGAGCGACTGTGGGCAGACATACAATAATGGTACCAACGTGGTGCTGACGGCCGTGGCCGATGCGGGTTCGACGTTTGCGGGTTGGAGTGGCGGAGGGTGTTCGGGCACGGGGTCTTGTGCGGTCACCATGACCGCCGACAGGGTAATCACGGCCACGTTCAATACGGCTCCCGCTATCTTAACGGTCATGCCCACCGGTTCGGGCACGGGCGTGGTGACGAGCAGTCCGACGGGCATTAATTGTGGGATGGACTGTGAGGAAACCTATAGTCCTGGAACGATCGTGACGTTGACTGCGACGCCTTCTGCAGGTTCCGTCTTTGGTGGGTGGACTGGTCCCTGTACAGGGACTGGTCTCTGTGTCGTCACGATGACCGAGTCTCGAATGGTGGGCGTAGTCTTTTCGATAGATGGACTTCTGCCTGATAGTTTTCTGTTCGGCGCATTAAACCCGACCGACGCGATTTCCAGTTTCTTGTTGCAAATTACTGCGGATGGCGTGGTGACGGAGGTCGGGGATCTGGATCATCGGGTCAACGGACTCGTGTTTTTGGGGTCGACCCTTTTTTCGTTGGATCGGAGTTCCCCCACCTTGCGCACCATCAATGCGAGCACGGGAGCCACGCTCTCCACGATCCCCCTTGTTTTACCGGGCATTCCCATTGAGGGAGGGACCGGATTGGCCCTGGATCCTACGACGAACATTTTGTGGGGGTTACTCAAGGAACCGGACCAAAGAAATCGATCGACACAATTGGTCATGATTGCTCCCGGGACAGGGGTGGTCACCCCTATACGACAAATGCTTGGGCGGTTTGCAGATATTGCCTTTGATTCGAATGGAAATCTGTTTGCGATTTCTGGCAATAGAGCCTTATCCCAGGGTGAAACTATTCCCCCTGCCAGGATATTTACGGTGGATAAGGGCACAGGGGTGACGACGGAATTTTTGAATGTGTCGGATGGGGCAGTTCAGGGACAAAATAATGCGCGACTGGGCGAGACCATTGGGTTTGGTCCGGTGGCTGGGCGGTTGTTTCATCTGTCTGGTCAAAATATCGATGCGAACGGAATAACCAAGAATATTTTGTTTGAAAGCATTGATCTGGGGACGAGGGCTCGAAGCACGCCTATTCCCATTCTAGGCTCTGATTTTTTTGTTACCACCGCCTTGACCGCTTGCCCGTCCGCCTGCTCTCAATCCGGATCACCAGATGGGAGCGACGTGAATGGGGATGGCCGGGAAGATTTTGTGTGGCACCGGCGAAATAATGGGGCGACGATGGTGTGGCAGATGACGGCGACGGCCGGGCGCGGCCCCGTCACTTTTCCTGGGGGATCGCCCTTGGAATGGGCCCTCCTGGACGCGGCGGATGTCAATGGGGATGGCCGGGCGGATTTCGTCTGGCGTAATACGACCAATGGAGCGACCATGGTGTGGCAGATGACGGCGGCCGGGCAACGCGGCCCGATCACCTTTCCGGGCGGTGCGCCATTGGCGTTTGAGCTGCGGGATGCAGGGGATGTCAATGGGGATGGCCGGGCGGATTTCGTTTGGCGCAATACGAATAATGGAGCGACGATGGTGTGGCAGATGACGGCGGCGGCGGGGCGCGGCCCCATCACCTTTCCCGGAGGTACGCTATTGGCGTTTGAGCTGCGAGATGTCGCGGATGTGAATGGCGATGGCCGAGCCGATTTCGTCTGGCATCGGCCCAGTAATGGGGCGACAATGGTATGGCAGATGACGGCGGCGGCGGGGCGCGGTCCGATCACGTTTCCTGGGGGATCGCCCGTGGAATGGGCCCTCCGGGACGCAGCGGATGTGAATGGGGATGGCCGGGCGGATTTCGTCTGGCGCAATACGAACAATGGAGCGACGATGGTGTGGCAGATGACGGCGGCGGCGCGGCGCGGCCCGATCACCTTTCCCGGAGGCGTAACGCGGTCGTTTGAGCTGCGCTAACAGCCTTGTACTTGAGTCGTTGTCCAGCATGACCGAGGGTTTTCCCTGAGAGCTGGAGGAAGGTTTCCCTCGTGAAGGTTGTTCGGTTCATTCATGCCGACTGTCTTAGTCGCCAGTATATTCCGAAAGTATCCTCCCACCACGCTCACCCAAAAAGATTTGCCTCAAGCTCAAGGGTTGACTCTATCCACGTGGTAGCCGGAAAACCTTGCAGCAAGTATGTATTAGTGCCATTCATCGCCTTTGTTGTCCTCGTGAGTTGAATCTGCGGTTGATTTATAGGTTGCTAGCTTGCCATGGCACAGGACGCTTCCTCTCTATTAACGAGTTCAGCGTCTTTCCTGGAACATTGCAGGTCAGCCGAGTTCCTTTTGAAAAGAGGCGGAAGTCGTGAATTCTGGTCTTGTTAGCATCATTGTTTTAAATTGGAATGGGAAATTTTTTTTAAAAGAATGCCTCGTGGCTTTAGGTACCCAAACGTATCGGGACGTAGAAATTATCTTTGTCGATAATGGTTCAACCGATAGATCTATTGATTTTGTTGTTGAGCAATTTCCTCTTATTCGAATCGTGACGCTTGACAAAAATTATGGGTTTGCCGGTGGGAATATAAGAGGATTGGAGGTGTGTAAGGGGGAATTCATTGCCCTCCTTAACAATGATACTCGTGTGGAAGCAACATGGTTGGAGAACTTAGTCGTCCCCATGAAGAAAAATGCTTCAGTGGGAATTTGTGCGTCCAAACTCCTTGTCGAAACGACGGGTAAGATTGATTCTGCTGGTGATATGTTAACGAGTTGGGGTGTTGGGCTTAAGCGTGGTTGTGGAGGGGATCCCCACTTGTATGGGGATGAACAAAATATTTTTGGCGCGTGCGCTGCAGCAGCCCTCTATAGACGAACCATGCTCGATGATATCGGGTTTCTCGACGAAGATTTCTTCTTTAATGACGAAGATACGGACTTAAATTTTAGAGCCCAGTTGGCAGGGTGGAACTGTACATATGTTCCCTCTGCCTTGGTCTATCATAAGGTGAATGCCACGATTGGAAATTTGAGCGACCTTCACGTGTATTATCATGTCAGGAATCTGGAATTTCTTTGGCTGAAAAATATGCCAAAAGAATTAATGCTGCGCTATGCGCATCACAAGCTAATCCAAGAATTGGGTTCGTTGTTATATCTTGGCCTTCGACATGGAAAATGGAAGCCATTTTTCAAGGGGAAGAGGGATGCGGTTAAACTTTTCCCTCGAATGATGAAGAAGCGGAAAGAAGTTCAAGCCAAGCGAAGGGTCACAAATGCCTATTTGCAAAAACAGTTTTTGCCCATTTGGAGTAAAGAGCTTGTGAGACAAAAGATTCGGCAATTTGTTTTTGGATGAATGAATTTTCAATGACTCCTTTGTTCGATGTATCTCATTAGTTTTTGTGATGAGTAGTGCGTACGATTTATCATGAAGGTGGCTCTTGTTCATGATTGGCTGACCGGGATGCGAGGAGGGGAGCGGTGCTTGGAAGGGTTGTGTGAGCTGTTTCCTGATGCGCCGATTTATACTCTGGTGCATGTGAAAGGCAGTGTTTCCGAAACCATTGAGGGCCATGAAATTTCCCCAAGTTTTTTGAACGCCATTCCGAACGTTGGGAAGCTCTATCGATACTGCCTTCCTCTGTTCCCGTCTGCTATCCGATCGTTTACGTTTGACCATTTCGATTTGGTTCTTAGTTCCAGTCATTGTGTGGCAAAAGGGATACGAGTGCCTGAGGGGACTTGCCATATCTCGTACGTTCATACACCCATGCGGTATATATGGGATGGTCATGACCAGTATTTTGGAGCGGGGGGATTTCCCAGCTTTGGGAAAATAGGGATGACCATTTTTCGAAAACGTCTTCAACGGTGGGATGTGCAGTCCAATGCTTCTGTGCATGGGTTTATTGCCAATTCCTCTAATGTGGCTGAGCGGATCAAGCATCAGTATGGGCGTGAGGCTTCAGTGGTGCATCCACCCGTCAATTGGCATGCGTGTGAGGCTTCAGAGGAGGATGCCGGATTTTTCTTGATGGTCACGGCCTTTGCGCCCTATAAGAAAGTGGATTTGGCTATTCAGGTCGCCAACCAGTTACACCTCCATTTGAAAATTGTTGGACAAGGCCAGGAAGAAAGGCGACTAAAGCAGTTGGCCGGGCCCACCGTGGAGTTTTTGGGTTGGATAAGTGATGAACGAGTTCGAGAATTGTACGGGCAATGCCGGGCCGTCCTCTTTCCAGGTGAGGAAGATTTTGGTATCGTGCCGTTAGAGGCCATGGCTAGCGGGAAACCTGTGATTGCCTATGGAAAAGGCGGAGTGCTAGAAAGTGTCAATCCCGTGAATCCAACCAATGGGGCCTTCCCCCCAACAGGTGTCTTTTTTTATGATCAGACGGTGAATGGTCTCTGCGATGCCATTCAGTTGTTTGAACAGCGAAGAAGTGAATTTGAGGCGCAGGCTATTAGGGCGCATGTCGAAGCCTTTGACCGCGAACATTTCAAGGCGCACCTTAAGCAGGTAATTATGGCGACTTACCATCAGTATCGTCAGTCCCATTTATGCTAAAACGGCATTCTGAATTTTTCAAAAACCTCCTCTTTCTCTCTGACCTCCTCCTCATCAGTGGTTGCTGGGTCGCGGCGTATTTCATTCGTTTTTCCGTTACGTTTTTCCCGGTAACCAAGGGTATCCCCCCCATTGAACCCTATCTGTGGCTGATTATTCCCATTCTTCTTGTGTGGGGAATTTGTTTTTCGTCTTTACATTTATATCGTCCGCGTCGAATGGGGTCTCATTTGGCCGAATTTGTTGATTTGGCCAAAGCCAATTCCCTCTGTATTTTAATCCTCGTCGCCCTTTCGTTTTTCTTGAAGACATATGATTTTTCCAGGTTGGTTATTCTGTATTTTTGGGTGTTAAATTTAGTGGTCTTGGGGTTTTCTCGGATGGTATTCCGGGAAATCATGCGGCTGCTTCGTCGGTTAGGGTATAACCAGCGGCATGTGGTGGTCATTGGAGCGGGAACGTTAGGACAACGATTAGTTCAAACCCTTCATGCACATCCTGAGTTAGGGTTGAAAGTGGGGGGGTATCTTTCCAGAAATGGAAGTAAGGTTGGACAGGTGTTGCAGGGAGTCCCTGTCATTGGCACGTTCAAGCAAGCGCGAGATTTGTTTACTCCGCAAGTGGATGTCGTTTTTTTGTGTTTGCCGCCTGCTATGGAAAATGAAGCACAGCGGCTGATGGACATTCTGTCCACGACGACCGCTGAAGTGAAAATTATTCCTTCGATTTATGAGTTTATTACGCTTCGAGCGGAGGCCGAAATATTCGGTGGGTTGCCCATTATTACGTTACAAGGGTCCCCACTGTATGGATGGAATCTGTTTCTCAAGCGCTGGTTTGACGTGGCGGGATCTCTTATGGCTTTGGCGTTGACCTTGCCTCTTATGGGCCTGATTGCTGGACTCATTAAAATGACCTCTCCTGGCCCTGTGTTGTACCGGCAGAAGCGTATTGGGTTGGATGGGAGTTCGTTTGACATTATCAAATTTCGAACCATGAATCTGAATGCTGAATCAGAAACTGGGCCGGTTTGGGCGCAGTCAGGGGATGCGAGGTGCACCGTCCTGGGGAAGAGACTCCGGCAAGCAAGCTTGGATGAACTTCCCCAGTTTTGGAACGTCTTGATGGGAGAAATGAGTATCGTGGGCCCACGCCCAGAACGGCCTGAGTTCATTCATAAGTTTCGAGAGCAATTTCCACAATATAATTTGCGGCACAAAATGAAGGCGGGCATTACGGGATGGGCTCAGGTGAATGGGTTCCGAGGGAATACATCGTGGGAACAGCGATTAGCTCTTGATATGTATTACATTGAACATTGGTCATTATGGTTGGATGTGAAAATTATGTTCCTCACGTGTTGGAAAGGGTTTTTTCATAAGGAGGCGTATTAAAAAAAAGAGGCCTTCTGCTTCTCTCTCCGTTATTTGACTGTGGTGCCAGGGGGGAGGTCTTCAGCTACCCCGAGTAATCCGAGCATATCCTTCTCGCCGGCAGCGAGGACCATGCCTTGTGATTCGACTCCCATCAGCTTAGCCGGCTTGAGATTGGCTACGACCACGATGGTTTTTCCTACCAATTCTTCCGGCGCATACTTCTTGCCAATGCCTGCCACAATCTGACGTTGTTGCGTTCCCATATCTACTTGGAGCTTTAAGAGCTTTGAAGACTTTGGTACCCGCTCGGCTTCTAGAATTTTGGCCATTTTCAGCTGGACTTTCATGAACTCATCAATTCCAATCTGCGGAGTGTCGTCCGTGGGTATGGCAAGTGGGGAAGATTTGCCAGATGAACCCAATGCTTGTGGGTTTTTGCTCGCCGGAGGTGAAGAGGTTGGTGTTGTTTGGGAGCCCTGTGTGGCGGGGATGTCTTTCTTGGGAAACAGTGCTGTGCCTTTGCTGACCGGATTGTTGTAGGTATATGTACCCCAAGGTGGATAGTTGGATAGCAGAGAAGTTGAAATGTCTGCCGTCAATCCCAATCGCCTGTTCATGGCTTCTGCTGTGTGCGGCATAAATGGAGTAAGCGCATAGCTGAGGAACCGTAGTGTTTCTGCAAGGTGAAACAGCACGGTCTGAAGTCTTGCTGCCCTGGCAGGATCTTTCGCTAAGATCCATGGCGCAGTTTTGTCGATATATTGGTTGGCCAATTGCACCAAACCCATAATCGCTTCCAAGGCACGATGAAATTCAAAACGATGGAGGTGTTCTTCTATTGTTCCAAAAAGCGTTGATGTGGTCTGTTGGAGTTGGTGATCGAACTCCGTTTCTGTTTGGGGATCAGGGTGAGGAACGGTATGTTGGGAAAAATTTCCAAGCATGGCTAACGTTCGAGATACGAGGTTTCCTAAGTCATTCGCGAGTTCGGCCTGGTACCGGCTATGAAAGGCCGCAAGTGAAAAATTTCCATCTTGGCCAAAGGGTACTTCGCGCAGAAGGAAATATCGAAAGGCGTCTGTGCCAAATTCTTCGATCATGGCAGACGGATCCACGACATTCCCACGACTTTTCGACATCTTTTCCCCTTCCACTGTCCACCATCCATGGGCGAAGAGGCATTGTGGTAAGGGGCGCTCCATACCCATGAGCATGGTCGACCAATAGACGGCGTGAGTTGTCAGAATATCTTTACCCACCAAATGGACCGACGCAGGCCAAAATGTTGGCGCATCAGGATGGGCGGAGAGATATTCTAAGGCCGAGATGTAATTTACTAAGGCATCGAACCACACATAGGCGACACAATCTCGGTCAAATGGCAATTCGATGCCCCAGGAGAGGCGGGACTTTGGTCGAGAGATGGACAGATCTCCCAGCGGCTTTTGTAAAAACCCGATGACTTCATTGCGTCGGGAGTCAGGCTGAATAAATTCGGGATGTGTGTGGATATGTTCTTTGAGTTGATCTTGAAATTGGCTCATGCGAAAAAAGTAGTTTCGCTCACTGACCTGTTCTACCGGCCGTCGGCAATCTGGGCAGAGTCCCTCCAGCACATCCTTCTCTGTCCAAAACCGCTCATCGAATGTGCAGTACCATCCTGTGTACTCTGCTTGGTAAATCAATCCCTTGTCATACAGGGTTTGCAAGCAGTGTTGCACAATTGTCTGGTGTTGAGCGTCGGTGGTGCGAATAAAGCCATCCTGTGAAATATTCAATTTCTCCCATAAATCCTTGAATTTTGGCATAAGCTGATCGCAATGGGTTTGCGGGTCAATGCCAGCCTTCGCTGCCGCTTGCTGAACTTTTTGGCCATGTTCGTCCAACCCTGTGAGGAAAAAAACGGCATCACCTCGTAGTCGAGCCAGTCGAGCCAAGACATCTGCCGCAATCGTGGTATAGGCATGGCCGATATGTGGCACATCATTGACATAGTAAATTGGGGTAGTGACGTAAAACGCGTTAGGCATAACGTAATAATTCCTTTAGGACGGTAGAGAGGATGATGTTGGTCAAATTTATAGGCGAATCAGTTATGGGGTGAAAAACCTTTTGTTATTCATTCAAGGGCAAGAACGGAGTCCAACTGGTCGTGCAGATGAAAGAAAAATTGTTCCAATCCGATTTGCATGTTGAGATGACGTTGTTGCCCCCGTTCGAGATGATTCAATTCCTGTGAAAGTTCGATAATGGCTGAGGGCGATATCCGCTGAGCCAACTGGCGAAGGGTCGGCTCCTGATCACGATAGAACATAGGGGAGTTTGATTCGTCTAATGAAAGCAAGAGGACATCTCGAAGACCTTGCTGAAACCAATAGATGGCTTCTGCTACTTGGTTCGATTTCACAAGTGTTTCACTCATATCAAAGACCTGTGTGGTAGATGTGAGGTGTTCCCCAAATAATAAGGCCCAGTATTGGCGAAGCTTGACCTTCAATTCCTCAGGGTCAAGATGAAGGGCTTGTCCCAATCGGCCTTCCGAGAAAGTGGACACCAGCCTGGCGTCGCGTGAATCCATGGTTGCCTGCTGCTTGAGGAATTCATCAATGTGATTGATAGGTAGAGGGGCAAAACGAAGCGCAATACATCGGGAGTGAATCGTTGGCAAGAGATGTTCGGGACGACTTGTTATCAGAAGAAAGAGGCAATGCTCTGGCGGATCTTCCAGCGTTTTCAATAATGCGTTGGCGGCTTCTGGTGTCATGGTATCAGCGTCATCAATAAGGCAGACTTTGTGTGATCCAATGAGGGGGCGATAAATGACTAAATGCTCGATGGCACGAATTTGGTCAATTTTTATTTTGGGATTCTGCTTTTGCCCATCTTCAGGTTGAATCATTAAGTAGTCGGGATGGATCCCTTGTTCAACTTGATGACAAGCCCGACAGGTTCCACAGGCATCAGGTGTTGAACCTCCCTGTGGATGGTCACAAAGAAGAAATTGCGTGAGGGCCATTGCGGTATGCCGTTTTCCAATAGCCGGTTCGCCATGGAAGAGATACGCATGCCCAAGGTGGCTGGTTTCTACCGCAGTCCGTAGCCACTTGATCGGGCGTTGATGTCCAATGATTTGGTTAAATGGCATGTGTGAGAATTATTTCCGAGCGACCAATCTATTTTTTTTATTTCCCGAAGAACGGATCAGATGCAGGGACCTTGTATGGTGGATCATATGATTGGCTATTGATGCAATATGTGAGGCTAAATCCTCAGGGGATTTCCGTGCATCCACTTTTTGGATTCGCTTTGGATCTTGTTTAGCTAACTCGAGAAATCCTCGACGGACGCGTTGATGAAACCCGAGAGATTCCTGATCGAGTCGATCGTATTTTTTTGACTGTTCACGTCTTGCTAATCCTTCTTGAATAGGAAGGTCCAAGAAAAATGTCAGATGGGGATGAAGGCCGTTAGCAATAAATTGCTGAGTCTCCTGGAGAACAGTTTTATCAAGACCACGTGCATATCCTTGATAGGCCAGGGTGGAGTCAAAAAACCGATCACACAGCACAATCATACCCTTTGCCAGAGCTGGTTGAATCACTTGGGTGATATGTTGGGAGCGAGCAGCGAAAATGAGCATGGATTCGCAGGCTGCCGTGATGGGCTCCATACGATGCTTGGGATTTTGGGATTGAGACGACCTAAGCAACAGTTTTCGTATTGTTTCAGCCAGAGGGGTTCCTCCAGGTTCTCGGGTTTGGAGAACGTGGTAGCCCCGGTTTACCAGGGATCGAGCGAGTCGTCGACATTGAGTTGATTTACCAGAACCTTCCGTGCCTTCAAAGGTAATAAACGCCCCGCGCAGAACAGGTGGTTTGTGTGCAAGTATTCTTTGGGATTCCATTAAAAATGCCTCGATTCGCTCGTAGTCTAAGTCATTGAAATTCTAAAGAAAAGTCTTGCCGGTGTCCTGTTGGAATTGTAAGATGCCTTAGGCCTTCCTGCCCTATCTTTTTCATGGTACCCTTTTGGGGAATGATGAAGGCTTGCCATTTCCCATGAATACACTTCGCGCCTCCCTTAAACGCTATTTCCTCACTGGGCTACTGGTGATCACGCCCATCTGGGGAACCATCCTCATTTTAAAAACGCTGTTTGTGACGGTTGATAGTATTCTAGGGACGGCTTTAGCCGATTTGGTCCTTCCTGATTATTATTTTCCAGGTCTCGGGATCATGGCGTTGGTGATCCTGATAATGCTTGCAGGTGTGTTAGCCACGAATTTTTTGGGGAGACGGTTGGTAAGCCGATGGGAAGAGTTTTTGGATCGAGTTCCCATTGTGCGAGGTATTTATGCCACATTGAAGTCCATGATGGATATTTTATCCTTCAAACAACGGGAAAAATATGACAAGGTGGTGATGATTCAATTTCCAAAAAATGGGAATTACTGCCTAGCATTTGTCACGGGGGAGACCAGGGAAGAAATTCAATGTCTAGCCCCGGAGCCCTTGGTCCATGTTTTTGTCCCGACGTCCCCTAACCCGACTTCGGGATATTTTTTACTTGTGCCAGAAACAGAAGTTGTTCCTGTAGAAATGAATGTCGAAGAGGCCATGAAACTCATAGTCTCCGGTGGATTTTATTCTCCTCAGGAAAAGGTCCCTGGCATTGAACTTGCTGAGAAAGCGAGTACAATGATTCAAAAGCGTTCTCCGAAGGTTTCTACACCTTAAATAACGTATGGTTTCATCCATATTCCGATCTCATGAGTGGGCAAAATAACACATCCGTCATCATTCTTGCCGCCGGTCAGGGTACTCGCATGAAATCCACAATGCCAAAAGTGTTGCATTGTGTTGCCGGGCGTCCAATGTTGGGGCATGCCATGCTCTTAGCTGGTCAGGTTTCTCCCAAGAATGTGGCGGTTGTGGTGGGACATGGCTCTGACCAGGTGCGAACGTATTTGGAAGAGGAAAAAGCCCAATTCTCTTCTTATTTTCTCGTGGAACAAACCCAGCAATTAGGGACCGGGCATGCCGTTCAACAGGCATATCCTGCATTAATTGCTGATTCTTCTTCCGTGGCCAGCCAATATGTGATCATGTGTGGTGATACGCCATTATTAACAACGGAAACCATTTCAGCCTTAGTGAGCTATCATCAATCTGAAGGGGCAACGCTGACCTTGTTGACTACGCATTTGCCAGATCCTACCGGATATGGGCGAGTCCTTCGCGAAACAGCAGGGACGGTTTGCCGAGTTGTCGAGGATCGGGATGCCTCCTTTGAGGAAAAACAGGTATCCGAAATTAATGTTGGTACATATGTTGTGGAAGCCAAATTTCTTGAGAAAGCTCTTTTGCAATTACTCCCTCAAAATGCTCAGGGGGAGTATTATCTTACCGATATTATCGAGATGGCAGTCCAGGAAAAACAAAAAGTGGTGGCGTGGATCACCGAAGATTCCTTAGAGACGACGGGAGTGAATACGCGAGTACATTTGGCATTGGCTGAAAAAGAAATGCGTCGTAGGATTTGTGAGCGTTTGATGTTAGATGGAGTTACGATATTGGATCCTGAGCGAGTGATGGTCGACCACCAAGTTACTATAGGTCGTGATACGGTGCTTTACCCAGGTGTGGTCCTTGAGGGCCAAACTCATGTGGGAGAACACTGTACGATTCGTTCGAACTCACGACTCACCAATTCCGTCGTGGATCGAGGGGTTATGATCCTCGATGCTTGTGTACTTCAGGAAGCCACGGTTGAAGAAAAAGCCGTAATCGGTCCTATGGCTCACCTGCGGCCAGGGAGTGTGATTCATCGAAGGGCCAAGGTGGGAAATTTTGTAGAACTCAAAAAAACAGAAGTTGGTGAGGGATCAAAAGTGAATCACCTCAGCTATCTTGGGGATACATGGGTTGGGCGGAATGTCAATGTTGGTGCGGGTACCATTACCTGTAATTATGATGGCTATCGAAAGGCACGAACTGTCATTGAGGACAATGTGTTTATTGGAAGTGATGTTCAACTCATTGCTCCTGTCACAATTGGTGCTGGGGCATTAATTGCTGCTGGTACGACCATCACGGAAAATGTTCCTGTTGATGCTCTAGGAATTTCTAGAGCACAACAAACAAATATAGAAGGGCGCGCTGCGCGTCGTCGAGCCATGTTGGATTCCTCGGTCCTTCCCCCTAATGGCCAAAGCTCCCAGGTTGGTGAGCCACCTGCATCAAGTCCGATATCTCACGCACAACATAAATCCAATTAAATTTTCTTCCTGTTCCGCTTAACGGGCAGGGGAAGATGGTTAAAGAATCTTAAGTTTTTCCATGAACGGGCCGAAAAATCAACTATCTTTACAAAATAGACTATAAATTTTCCCGATAGGAGAGTTGCGCCGTATGTGTGGGATCATTGGGTATGTTGGACGCGAATCTGTTGTGCCTATCTTGTTAGCGGGGTTGCAGCGATTAGAATACCGTGGATATGACTCCGCTGGTATTGCTATTCAGCATCATGGATGCTTGGAGATTCGGCGAAGCGAGGGGAAGCTTTCGAATTTAGAAGCAGTTCTTAATAATGGTGATTTTGTTGAAGGACGGACTGGGATTGGCCATACTCGTTGGGCAACGCATGGGCGGCCATCTGAGCAAAATGCCCACCCCCATCGTTCTGGAGATCTGGTGCTGGTTCATAACGGCATCATTGAAAATTTTCTGGTTTTACGGCATCGATTAGAATCCGAAGGGTATCGATTTGAGTCAGAAACGGATACTGAAGTTATTGCCCATTTACTGTCTTCCGCCGTGAAAAGGGGGGGACGTTTGGATGAGGCTGTTCGTCAGGTGGCGCATGATTTACATGGAAGTTATGCCATTGCCGTAATGTCTCTGACGGAACCAGGACGCATTGTTGTGAGCCGTTCAGGATGCCCACTGGTGATTGGATTGAATGGAACCGGCGCCTTTTTGGCCTCTGATGTCACTCCGTTGTTGGCACATACTCGAGAAGTGGTGTATTTGGAAGATGGAGATATTGGCATCTTAGAAGAGTCGGAGATCCATATTTTGGATTCCGATGGACAGTCCAAGACTATCCCTGCTGAAACTATTCATTGGGATGCGGAAGCCGCTGAAAAAGGCGGATATCCTAATTTTATGATGAAGGAGATTCACGAGCAACCACAAGTCATTATGGATACTCTTCGTGGTCGATTCGATTACGAAACGGGAGAGGCCGACCTTCCAGATTTATCGATGACCAAGGAAGAGCTTCTAAGCGCGAAGCGATTTTGGATAGTGGCCTGTGGGACTTCATGGCATGCTGGATTAGTCGGAAAATATCTGTTCGAAGAGATGGTCCGAAGGCCAATTCAAGTTGACATTGGTTCGGAGTTTCGGTACCGGGAACCCATGATTCAACAAGGTGATGTGTTTATCGCGATTTCGCAGTCTGGGGAAACGGCGGATACCCTTGCCGCAGCGCGAGAGGCCAAGCGCCGTGGAGCGCGGGTCTTGGCTATCGTGAACGCTGTAGGGAGCACCTTAGCTCGTGAGGCTGACGGGGTAATTTATACTCGTTGTGGCCCGGAAATTAGCGTGGCCTCAACCAAAGCCTTTACGGGGCAGGTCATTGCCTTATATTTGTTAGTTCTGCATGTGGGCCGGGTTAACGATGTGTTAAGTGCTGAAGAAGGACGATGGTGGCTGGATCATTTCCTCATGCTTCCCGGTCATGTCGAGCATATTTTAAAGCAAGAAAGTGCTATTGAATCGATTGCTAACCAGTATGCGCATATGAATAACTTTTTGTATTTAGGCCGAGGAATTAATTATCCCATCGCGTTAGAAGGAGCTTTGAAGCTGAAAGAAATTTCTTATATTCATGCCGAAGGATATGCCGCAGGGGAAATGAAGCATGGGCCGATTGCGTTAATTGATAAAGAAATGCCTGTTGTTGTGCTGTCGCCGAAAGATCGTCTCTATGAAAAATCAGTCAGTAACCTCATGGAAGTGCGCGCCAGAAGCGCTCCTGTGATTGCGTTTGTTTCAGAAGGGGATCATGCCTTAGATAAAGTGGCTGACCATGTGTTTGCGATCCCAGACGTACATCCGTTGCTGACGCCCATTCTCTTTACCGTTGGCTTACAACTTTTGGCCTATCATATTGCCATTCAGCGTGGCTTAGATGTTGATCGACCCAGAAATCTGGCCAAAAGTGTGACTGTAGAATAATTTTGGTTTGCATTGTTGAAGACCCTTCTGGATTTTTCCCCGCTTGCGGAAAAAATTTATTGACCCTGTTTTTCTTTTCCATAAGATAGCTTCATGATGAATACGATGATTGTGACAGGAGGGGTGGGGTTTATCGGCGCCAATTTTGTCCGTATGGCGGTTGCTAAGACTGACGCGCGCATTGTTGTGGTGGATAAACTCACCTATGCTGGTCACCGAGAAAGTCTTGAGGATCTCTGGCACGATTCCCGGTTGCAATTTGTCCATGGTGATATTGCTAATGAAACAGAAATGGCCAAGCTCGTTGAGCAATATCGTCCTCGATGGATCCTTAACTTCGCCGCAGAATCGCATGTGGATCGCTCAATCGACAATCCCTATCCATTCATCCACACGAATGTGACCGGAACCTTGGTCCTCCTCGACACCGTTCGGCGTTTTCTGAAACAGGCTAGTTCGGATGAACAGCAGCACTTTCGATTGCTGCATGTTTCCACCGATGAGGTGTATGGGACATTAGGCCCGACAGGATTATTTACTGAAAAGACGCCCTATGCACCGAATTCTCCCTATGCGGCGTCGAAAGCGAGTGCGGATCACTTGGTCAGGGCCTATTTCCATACCTATGGCGTTCCCACGATTATCACCAATTGTTCGAATAATTATGGTCCGTATCAATTTCCTGAGAAACTTATTCCCCTCATGATCTTGAATGCTTTGGAAGGGAAGCCTCTTCCGATTTATGGGAACGGACGACATATTCGCGATTGGTTGTTTGTAGATGATCATTGTGAGGGGCTGTTACGAGTGCTTCATGCAGGCGTGCCAGGCGAAAAGTATAATTTAGGAGGTCGATCAGAGCGCTCAAACTTGGATGTTGTTGAGGCGATTTGCCATATCCTAGCTGAGGTTGTTCCCTGTGTCTCGAATCAGATACTTGCTGCCCGTGGTATCCAGCAGTATGAACAACTCAAAAATTTTGTGGCGGATCGTCCGGGGCATGATTTTCGATATGGAATCGATACCACAAAGATCCAATCTGAATTGGGATGGGAGCCACGGCACACGTTTGAAGCAGGTTTGCGTCGAACTATCCAATGGTATGTGGACAATCGGTCATGGTGTGAGGTCGTCACCAAGCAATCCTACCAACGAGAACGCTTGGGGCTATCGGATGCCACGGTGCAGTAACGTTCGGAAGCTATTTGAGAATATTATTCGTTTAGTTATGCATACAGAGAGCATCTTATGTCACGCTTAAAAGGCATTATTTTGGCGGGTGGGTCTGGAACTCGACTCTATCCCCTTACCCATGCGGTGAGTAAACAGTTGATGCCGGTCTTTGATAAGCCGATGATCTACTATCCATTAACGACTCTCATGCTGGCAGGTATTCAAGATATTCTGATCATTACGACTCCACATGAACAAGATGGCTTTATTCGGTTGCTAGGCGATGGAGGCCATCTTGGATTGAACATCGAATACAAAGCTCAACAGCGACCAGAGGGCATTGCCCAGGCTCTTGTCATCGGTCGTGAGTTTATTGGGAACGACCGAGTGGCTCTTATCCTTGGGGATAATATTTTTTATGGCCATGGGTTGACTGGATATTTGAATGAAGCGGCCGCTCAGCTCGAGGGAGCTCAAGTCTTTGCCTACCAAGTTCGTGACCCGGAACGTTATGGGGTGGTGACCTTTAATGACGATGGTCAGGCAACAAGTTTGGAAGAAAAGCCTGACCATCCTCAGTCATCATTTGCCGTCACTGGTTTATATTTTTATGATAATCGAGTGGTGTCTATTGCAGCTTCTCTCAAGCCCTCGCCCAGAGGTGAATTAGAAATTACGGATGTAAATAGAATCTACTTAGAAACCGAATCACTCCAAGTTCGAGTCCTCAGCCGAGGTATTGCCTGGTTGGATACTGGTACTCATGAGACTCTTATGCAAGCGGCACAATATATTCAGGTCTTGCAAGAGCGGCAGGGTTTAATGGTGGCCTGTCCAGAGGAAATTGGCTATTCCATGGGATATATTCAAGCCGAGGATGTCGTGCGGTTGGCATCGCGGATGAAAGATAATGGGTATGGGCAATACTTGTTGAATTTGGTGGATAGTCAACACGAATGAATATTTCGACCACCAGTTTGCCCGGTGTGCTTATTATTGAACCAGATGTCTATCGTGACGAACGGGGATGGTTCTTGGAAACGTATCATTCTCACAAGTACCAAGAAGGTGGGATCCCGTTAACCTTTGTCCAAGATAATTGTTCCTCATCGGTTCGCGGAACCTTGCGAGGCCTGCATGCCCAAATGTCACGACCTCAAGGGAAATTAGTGCGAGTAACCAAGGGAGAAGTTTTCGATGTGGCTGTTGATATTCGGCGCGGTTCTCCCACCTTCGCCTTCTGGGAACATGTGGTCTTGACCGCAGAAAATTTCAAGCAGATCTATATCCCCCCTGGGTTTGCTCATGGGTTTCTCGTTCTTTCAGACCACGCAGAAGTGGCGTACAAATGTACCGATGTCTATGTACCTGGAGACGAGCTCACGATTGCCTGGAATGATGCTCAAATTGGCATATCATGGCCAAGTGATTCTCCCATTCTGTCTCCAAAAGACGCCGCTGGGCAGGCTTTGCAAGTTTTGTGGGATAGGCTTTTGGACTATCAAACATGAAATTTCCTAAATTGTTCATTACGGGTGCGCACGGACAATTAGGACAGGCACTACAATCGCAGTTTGCTGATCACGAGATAGTCGCTTGGGATATTCAGGATCTTGATATTTGCCAATTTGAGCAGGTCCGAATGGCACTGAGGCATATGCGTCCCGATATCGTGATCAATGCGGCGGCGTTTACTCAAGTTGATCAAGCGGAAACTCACCAAGAAGCGGCCTATCGTGGTAATGCCTTGGGTCCAAGAAATCTCGCCCTAGCCACCAAAGAAATTGATATTCCTCTTGTCCATTTCTCGACTGATTATGTTTTTGATGGGCAACAATCGCGGCCGTATCATGAGTTTGATCATCCCAATCCGCTGTCGGTGTATGGGCAGAGCAAATTGGCTGGAGAAGAAGAAGTGCAGAGGGGAAATCCTCGACATTTTCTTATTCGGACAGCGTGGCTTTATCACGTGGTCGGGAAGAATTTTCCTCAGACGATTTTGCGTCTAGCGAGTCAGGAACAGGTTCGGGTGGTCAACGATCAATTCGGCTCGCCAACCTATTGTCCCCATTTAGCCCTGGCGGTCTCTCATTTGCTCGAAACTGAATCATATGGGACCCATCATTTGGCTGGAGCTGGAGGAACCAGTTGGTATGACTTTACCAAAGCCCTCTATGACGCTCGTGGAATTCGAACAGCTGTTGTACCTCTTACGACAGCGGAATATCCCTTACCAGCGCCGCGTCCGGCTTATGCAGTATTGACTTCGTTGCAAGATCCATTCATTGCTTTACCGCCATGGGAAGATGGGGTCCGGGCGTTTGCCGCTCAATGGAACGGATCTCATTCGTGATTGTCCCCAGACTTTTTTTTAACAGAAAGCGGGAATGGTCCTAACCTATGGGATATATCGAAGCGATCGTCTTAGCCGTCATTCAAGGCCTTACCGAATTTCTCCCAGTCTCCTCTTCTGGCCATTTGGTCATGGCCCAACATTGGTTTGGACAATTCAGTGAGGAAAACTTATTGTATGATGTTATGTTGCATATGGCGACGGTCACGGCCATTGTCCTCTATTTTTGGCAAGATCTCCTGACCCTTGGGAAAGGCTATGTGGGGTTGCCAACCGAACCGGGTAGTATGTTCCAGGGTTGTGAACGTCAGACTATACATTATGTGTTATTGGCCTCGGTGCCTACCGCTCTCATTGGGTTAGGTGTGCAATCTATTGGATTTGCAACATTGGCACAGCCCTCGCTTGTGGCCGTGATGTTTTTAATAACCGGAATTATCCTGTGGGTGACTCGGGGCGGAGTCGCTGCTCGCACGGCGAAGGCCATGACACCTTGGGACGCGATCATCATTGGAATCATTCAGGGGCTAGCTGTATTCCCAGGCATTTCTCGTTCAGGTTCTACGATTGCAAGCGGAATATTTTTGGGATTGGATCGGGAACTAGCGGCACGCTTTTCCTTGTTGATTTCTATGCCAGCGATTGTTGGAGCCACACTCCTAGAATTAGTGAAAGCTTTAGGAGAAGCTCATGATTCATTTGGGATTTATTTGGTGGGGATGGGAGTGGCGGCGCTTGTGGGGTATTGGTCAATTGGCGTGATTCTACGGTTAGTCCGTCACAATCATTTTTATTTATTTGCCTATTATCTCTGGCCGTTGGGAATGAGCATTCTTCTCTGGGGCGCGTTCAAATCTTGATAGTGCTACTTTCTAGGTTTAAAGTTTTGTTGGTCTGTCATCCCTCCGTTTCTTCTTCCACTTCTTTCTTTGTTCGTCGAGCAATGCCACTGTCAATAGCCGCCTGGGCCACCGCTTTGGCGACCTTAGGGACGATTGTTTTATCAAACACACTGGGGAGAATATATTCCTCGCTTAATGCCGTTTCTGGGACAATCTTTGATAAGGCTTTTGCTGCAGCTAGCAACATGGGTTCATTGATGGATTTAGCTTGGACATCTAGTGCTCCGCGAAATATCCCTGGGAATGATAGAAGATTGTTGCATTGATTTGGATAATCAGATCGACCACTGGCATAGATGCGGCAAGAAGGAATGGCTAATTCAGGAGAAATTTCTGGGTCAGGATTGGCGAGAGCCAACACAATAGGATCTTTCGCCATTAACGCGAGGTCTTCTGGTTTCAGCACGTTCGCGGTGGATAGGCCGATGACCACATGAGCATCTTTTAAGGCATCTTGAATCGTTCCCGTCGCGGCATCATATTGAATGAGCGTCCGTAGGTTATGGCGATGAGGACGAAGCTCTGTGATCGTTCGGTTTAAGACCCAACCTTGTTTATCGCATCCTCTCAGCCTGGTTATTCCTGCTCCCAACAGCAATTCACAACAAGCGGTTCCTGCCGCCCCCAGTCCGATCACGACGATGGTGCTATCCTGGATCTGTCGGCCAATCACTTGTAAGGCGTTGAGCAGGGCGGCGAGAATCACCACTGCGGTTCCATGTTGGTCATCATGCATGACCGGAATCTCGAGCTCACGTTGAAGCCGTTGTTCAATTTCAAAACATCGCGGTGCGCTGATATCTTCAAGATTGATGCCCCCAAATGTGGGGGCAATGGCCAAGACCGTCTGAATAATTATTTCTGGATCTTGCGTATTCAAGCACAAGGGCCAAGCATCGATACCGGCAAATTGATGAAAGAGCATGGCTTTGCCTTCCATGACAGGGAGTGCAGCGAGTGGCCCAAGATTGCCTAAGCCCAAGATGGCCGACCCATCAGTGACTACCGCGATACTGTTACTTTTGCTGGTAAAGGTATAGGCATGTTTTTCATCCTCAGCGATCGATTTGACAACACGTGCCACCCCAGGTGTATAGACCATCGATAAGGCGTTTCGTGTCGTGATGGGAAACTTGCTTTCGACACGAATTTTCCCGCCCAAATGCATGAGGAAAATTCGGTCGGATGATGCGATGACCCGGACATCTGGCAACGTGTTCAGTCGTTCGAGTACACGCTTACCATGCTCTTCACTTTGGACATCCACCGTGATATCTCGAATGACCTTGGTGCGTGTCGCCGAGACGATGTCCACAGCGCCCAAGCTCGCATTCTCTTCTGCCATGGCATTGGCCAATTGGGCAAAGACGCCCGTTCGTTGTGTCAGCTCTAAACGTACCGCCATTCGGTAATTGGAATAAGGACCAATATCTTGAGCCGTACTGCCACTATCTCGACTTCGTTTAAAAAAATTCCACACCATGTGGTTCCTCCAACATTCTTGAATAGTTCCTATCTGTATTGTATCGAATAACTGGGTTAAGGTGGAGCATATAGTGGTAAGAAATTCGTCGGACCATGATTGAATCCTCTCAATCTTCCAAAGGGTTCCCGAATTCCTCAGGAGAGATTTCATTTTCTCCAATTCTGACTGTCTTGTGTTTGAGGGATTATGTATGTGGGTGTACTTTTCTTGTGTGGAGCGTCGCTTCTTCTGAGGTCATGTCAGGACCATTGCCGGTGGGTCGCGTTTTGGAACGACTAGCCAGTCGCATGTTGGGTGTTGAATCACCGCTCTCCGAGTTCTCGGCTTTTGAACACGGCCTGTATTCTTTTTGTGGAAAGATGGGGATACCTCAGAACACCTTCGCGAGTGGTAGGTAGAAATCCAAAGCGAAAGACGAAATGCCTTCGATCAATTGTATATGAGAATCCTCGATGGTAAAGCGGGTCTGACAATAAATTCTGTGGCGTTTCAGGAGATGTGGAACTCTAAAATCCTTCCAAATCCAACATATGGTTGGGAGCGCTGTGATTTTTATACAGGCTCACGGATATGGGCTAATAGCATTTCTAACGGTATTTTGGAGTGGGCTGCTGAGGGGGTGGCTTTATGAACGGACAGGTATGTCATCCCTGGTCTGTGCGCTCATGCGGTCAATAAGGGGTTGGTCGTCTAATTTCTCGTGGCGTTTTTTTGGGCATAGCCCCAATGCTATGACGAACCAACCTCAATGTGATCCAATGCTTGGAAAAGATCAGGGAAATGGAAGGTGTATTGTAACCCTGTCCTCAGTTTGTGAATCGACACTTGCTTCCCAGAATGTGGAGGCGAGGTGCGAGCAGGAATGGGGATTTTCCATTTTTCTGAGGCGACGGTGCAAATTTCATCCCAGGTTCGTGGATGACCATCACTCGCCAGATACGTGCTTCCATCGGAGGCCTGTTCAAGGGCTTGAAGACAAATGTCCGCCGCGTCTTCGACGTGTAGAAGGTTGACCCACTTTCTCGTGTTCTGGATTTTGCCTTTCCTTATCCAATCAAACACATGGCGTCCTGGTCCGTAGAGGCCCGCTAATCGGATAATCACGGCTCCATTGTTGGTCCGGAGATATTCCTCTGTCTGGACGCGGGGAAGGTGAAGCTTGAGGGGGGTGTCCTCAGTGATGGGGCGTTCGTCTGGGAGGTAGGCTGACGTACTTCCCATGATAAGCATTCGATCCGTGGGTTTTGAACGTGCCAATAAGAAATTTTTGACCAGCTTTAATGAAATAGTTGGAAAACTCCAGATGAGATAAGCAGGGTCGGGAATATTAGACCATGTTTCTGGCTGAGTCAGGTCAAATCGTAAGCGATGTTCTTTAGGAATATTGCTCAAATGGATTTGGGGTTGGCGACTGGTGGCGAAAACGCGCCAGCCTGTCTTAATGGCCTGTTGATACACTCGAAGGCCTGTATAGCCTGCGCCGAGAATCACGAGTGGGTGTGGCAACAGTGAGAATTGGTCCATGGGACGAACGGTCAAGATGGGGGGGTTGGGGAGTAGGGTTGGTGTCAGAGGTTGTGGTGTGTTGTCAGTGGAAAGATTTCATTCTGTATTATTCTTGTTGATCGGCGAGATAATGTTGTGCGTACTGAGAATAACGGGATGCGGATTCTTTGATCCACAGTAATTCTTCCGAGGTGAGGGCGCGTTTCACTTTTGCTGGAGATCCAAGTACCAAGCTTTTCGAAGGAATCTGGGTGCGTTCTGTCACTAAGCTGCCAGCACCGATAATACAATCTTCTTCCACAAGGGCGCCGTCCATGATGATGGCCCCCATCCCAACGAGCACACGGTCACGAATCGTACAGCCATGTAAGACCACATGATGTCCAATGGTAATGTCATCCCCAAGGGATAAGGGATAGGTATGATGAGTGACGTGTAAGACAGAAAGATCTTGGATATTGGTCCGATGTCCGATGCGGATAAAGTGCACGTCTCCTCGGACGACGGCATGAAACCAGACGCTGGAGTCTGTGCCAATGACCACATCACCAATAACCATGGCCGTGTCTTCAATGAAGGCATTGGCCGCTATAATTGGCGCGACGCCTCGGTACGATTTCAACATTTCAATATTCTTTACTCAAATGTGCGAATAGCATGAGCGAATCATTCAAGCCTGAACCAAAATGGTGCAGATGACTAAAATCGTAAAAGCGGCAAGAATAGCGAGGTAAATCGTGACACTTTGATCGGCGGTCCAATCGGATTGCCAATTCTTAGGGAAAAATGTGTTTCCGTCCGCTTGCCATCCATCTTGATAAAGACCTGAATTTTTCTCCAATTCAATTAATTGCTGTTTGGCCATACGATGTCGATCAGCATGCTGAAGTATTAAATAGGCGAATAAGCCCGAAAACAATGTCACGCCTGAAATGGTGAACAGTCGGGTCGAGACAGTTGATTCGGTCCAGGGAGCACTAGCCAGTAAGGTGACAAGGATTAACATCAAAAAGGTACTCGCAAAGGCGATGAGCTGTATCATTTGTTCGCGTCGCTTGAAGACCTCATCTTTGAACATAGGATACACCACACGGAAGACTTCCAACTGTTTGTTGGTGGGTTCCCTTGTGTCGAGACTGGGATGACTCATTTTCTGGGTCTCGCTCATCCTGAGTTTTTCAGATGTTGAATCATCCATTGGGACAAATAACTTGTCATGAGTCGAAATTCCTCAGGTTGGTCAAATTGATGGCCGGCGCCTTTAATCAATTTCATTTGTTTGGTTGTGTTGAGCGTGGTCATTAAACGATCAATTTGGGGACGTGGAATGAGTTCGTCTTGATCGCCATGGATAACTAAGGTGGGAACATGTATGTGTGAAAGCGCGGCATAGGCATCATAGGCCAGACATTCTTCATAGAAATCATAATGCAAGGGAACGGGTGAGCTCTGACCTCCAATATTGGGAATGTGGTTGGTGGATTTCCAACGTCCCATGGCTTCATGGCCGAATTCCAGTCGTAAGGCTTCGGGAAAGTCCACAACTGGGCATTTGAGGCCCAATGCCTGGAGACTATCCTGTCTTGGAGCTGAAAGAATAGCGAGTAATCCGCCGAAACTGGATCCCACTAATCCGAGTTGTGTTATTCCTCGTTCTTGTAATACTTGAAAGGCGGCATCGAGCTGTTCCTCGCATAGCTTGAGACTCAGTTTGGAGAAATGCTCTTGAGTTTCTCCCATGCCATACCAATCAAAACGAAATGTGGCAATGCCTTGAGGAACAAGGAGTTCGGTGAGTCGCCGATTGGTGCGATTCTGTTTATCAGAGAGAAACCCATGACAAAGAATGACTCCAAGATTTGTTGGCGTGTCAGGTTCGGCCAAGATGGCTGGTGTGGAGAAACCTGAAGAACTCAAAAAATTTAGAGGGGTCTCTAGTCGGGGGTATTCTTCGGGTGGTGAAATGGGATTCACGGATGGTTCAACCTAAAGAAAGTAAAAATGGTCTGTAGGCCCATGGCCTTTGCCGAGGGTGAAGCCATGACGAATGGCCTCCGTCGTGTACGTCTTTGCCGCCTCGATGGCATCGGCAAGGGGTTTCCCATTTGCTAGGTGTGCCGCAATGGCTGATGCCAAGGTGCAACCAGTACCATGGGTATTGTGGGTCTGGATATATTCCCCTTTATACATTCGAAAAAATCGGCCATCGTAGAGCAGGTCTGTGCCAGGTTGTTCTTGGAAGTGCCCGCCTTTAATCAACACATGCCGACAACCTAATTGGAAAATGATTTTTGCCGCTGCTCGAGCATCAGCCATGGTGTTGATCCTCATGCCTGATAATACTTGGGCTTCATAAATATTCGGAGTTAAGAGAAAAGCTTGAGGACAGAGCTGGGATTTCAGCGAAGATATGCCTTCTTCTTCAAGAAGGGCATGTCCACCTTTGGCTACCATGACAGGATCAACAACAAGGTATTCAATATTTTGCGCCGCCAGTTTGTGGCTCACGGTAGCGATGATATTGGGCGTCGCCAACATGCCAGTTTTGATGGTCCTGACGGAAATATCAGAGAAAATCGCATCAAGTTGTGCGTCAATGACCGCTGTGGGTAGATGGAACACAGACGAAACCCCACAAGTGTTTTGGGCCGTGATTGACGTCAAGACCGACATGGCAAAAACATTGTTGGCGGATAAGGCTTTCAAATCGGCTTGGATCCCAGCCCCGCCGCTGGGGTCGGAACCAGCAATCGTGAGAACAGGTATTTTCATGAGTCGTTCATAGAATAGAAGGGAGAAATTGGCTGAAGTTTACCATGGTGTTTCCTTTGTATCAAAAATAACCATTCGTCAGGTCGTTCAAGATTCTGTGTGACAGGAATCATTTCTTAAATAAAATGGTTCCACCATATGAACGTTTCCTCTTGACATAAGTTTTCAGATCTTTCATTGTGGTGCTGAAGTAAGGGTGCCCGTCTCTTTAATATTTCCGGATTTCGCCTTTTCAATCCAATCTCGTCTTTCATGGATCATCCCATTCCTGCAAGCACACCCTTTTCAGAGTCGCTTGAACTCCTTCGAAAGCAAATCGGGGACCTTCACTTATCCCTCCGATTATCTCAGAATCAGACGGACTCTCTCCTCCACCAGGAAATCAAAGGGCTGCAACAACTGATTGATCACGCAATTTTTGGAATGTATCGCAGTTCGGTTGATGGACAGTTTGTCATGGCGAACGAAGCTCTTGCACAAATTTTTGGATATCCCTCTTCTCAAGAAATGCTCAAATGCGTGACTAATATTGGAACTCAATTATATGTTGAGCCAGAACGACGGAGCGAATGGAGGCAGTTTCTTCAGAGCCAAGAAATAGTTGGGCCCGTGTTATGGGAAGGACATCGAACCAATCGTGAATTATTGTGGCTTGAAGAATATGCCCGTGTGATTCGTGATAACCAAGGCCGAATATTGGGGTATGAAGGCGTGGTGCTCGATGTAACAGCGCGGTATATCCATGAGTCGTTGTCTCCCAGCCTTACAAAGCCAATCCCAGTTGCTGAAGAACCTGAGGAGACTAAGGGTGTTTCCGCGAACGAGCAACTTCGCAAGGAGCTTGCGGAAGCACAAGAGACGATTGTGACATTACGTGAACAGCTTGATCGGTTCCATGTTGCGGCCAGAGGTTCTCAAGAAGGTTTGTGGGAAGCCCATCCTTTGCCTGGCCTCCCATGGAATTCACCAGAGACTCCCGCTTGGTATTCTTCGGAATTTAAGGCTCTTTTGGGATTTGATGTGCACGAATTCCCACCGGTGTTGGCATCTTGGGCGGAACGACTCCATTCCGATGATTATCATAGAGTGTTTCAAGCTCTAAGGGATCATATTGAGCACCAAGTTCCCTATGAAGTGGAATCGCGCCTTAAGACCAAGCAAGGCGAGTATCGATGGTTTAAGGGCAAGGGGCAAGCGATTTTTGATGAACACGGCCTTTTTGTTCGGGGTGGAGGAACGATCCGAGATATCACTAGCGAGAAGGAAGTGGAAGATGCTCTCCAACGAAAGCATGCGTTATTAACTGCCGTGGTTGAGGGGACCAGCGATATCATTTTTGTCAAAGATCATGAAGGTCGGTATTTGTTAGTGAATTCCATGGGCGCGACGGTTCTCGGTCGCCAGATTGAAGAGATCATCGGGTGTACTGATGCAGAATTGTTTCCCGAGGGAACGCATCCTCTTTTTACCAAATATGATCAAGCTGTGATCCATGAGAAAATTCCACAATCATTTGAAATTGATGTAGAAGAGGCTGGGGTCGTTTCTCGCACGTTCCTGGTCACCAAAGAGATTTTTGGGCAGACGACAGAAAGTTTGGAGGGTCTGTTTTGCATTGCCCGGGATATAACTTTTCGCAAAGCCGCAGAAGTAACGATTCAAGAACGAGAAAAACGGTATCGGGCTATTATGGAGAATGCGTACGACTTAATAGCGGAGGTGGATGGGGCGGGAACGTTTTTATATGCCAGCCCGAATTTTGAAGAGGTATTAGGCTATGCCCCTCAAGCATTACTTGGAGCCAATATTTTTTCTTATGTCCATTCTGATGATCAAGCAATGGTTGTGAGCGAATTTACTGAGGGTATGCAGGTGTTAGGGTCCGGGCGTGCCACCTATCGCTATCGCCACCATAATGAAAGGTATCGTTGGTTTGAGAGTACTGGGCGCGTGTTTCAAACCGCTCTAGGGGATGTACGAGGAGTGATCGTGTCGCGCGATATTACTGAGCGAAAAAAAGCGGAAGAAGCCTTAGAAGCCATCGTCAAAGGAACTGGTGGACCAGGGAGTCAGAATTTTTTCCAGAATCTGGTTCGTCAATTGGCGCATTCTATTCAGGTTCCGATGGTTTTTTTAGCCGAACGAGTCGAAGAGACCTTCCCAATTGTTCACGGATTGGTTTTTTGGCGTGGGGATCGTTTTGAGTCAAAATTTACATATGATTGCCTTGAAGGACCCTGCGAGAAAGTTTTTGAGGGACATCCAGTATATTTTCCTCAAGGGGTCCAAGAGTTATTTCCTAAGAACCCCACGGTGAAAGCTCTAAATCTTGAAGGGTATTGTGGTTCCCCTCTCTTCAATTCTGAAGGGGAAGTGGTAGGCAATTTGGCCATCATGGATGAAAAGCCTTTGAATTTGAATGCCCAAGACCGTTCATTAGTGCAAATATTTGCTGCTCGAGCGGGGGCCGAACTTGAGCGAAAACGAGCACTGGAAGCTTTGCAAGAGAGCCAGGAGCGTTACCGTGTCCTTTATGATCAATCACCACTTACGTACTTTACCGTGGACTCTCAATTGACGATCTTATCCGTGAATCAATTTGGAGCTGCTCTGTTGGGATATGCCGTTCCTGAATTAGTGGGGCAATCCATTCTTTCGGTGCTTGACCCAGCTGATCATACTGTCTTTCTCAGGGAATTTAAGAAGAGCTTTGCGGCAGTCAATCAGATCTCTCAGAAAGAATTTCGGAAAGTAAAAAAAGATGGGACGAGTATTTGGGTCAAAGAAACATGTCGGGCCATTATCGGCCCGAATCAACAACAGATGTTGCTCTTGTCCTCTGAAGATATTACAGACCGAAAACGTGCTGAAGAGGCCCTGGAGCATAGTGAACGACAGCTGAGGCATACGCAAAAAATGCAAGCGATTGGGACCTTAGCCGGGGGGATAGCCCATGATTTTAATAATATTTTAGGGGCTATTTTAGGGTATTCAGAACTGGCGTTGACGCAAGCCAAAAAAGAACCGAAGTTAGTTTCCTATTTAGAAGAAGTCCTAACCGCTGGACACCGGGCTAAAGAACTGGTGAAGCAAATTTTGGCGTTTAGCCGACGATCCGACCACGAACGAGAAGCTGTTGACTTGAACGTTGTGGTGCAAGAATCCCTACAGATGGTAAGGGCAACCCTCCCCACCACTATTGAAATACGGTCCCATGTGGCCATGGACTCCGCAGTTGTTTTCGCTGATTCCACACAAATGCATCAGGTCATTATGAATTTGTGTGCCAATGCAGAACAAGCCATGCGTGAGAAGGGAGGAGTGTTGAGCCTGAGGGTGACTTCTAGAGAGGTGACGGAACAATCGAGTCAGGAATTTCCCGAGTTGAAACCTGGCACCTTTTTGCAACTTACAATTCAAGATTCTGGCCAAGGCATGTCTAGTGACGTGTTAGAACGGATCTTTGAGCCGTTCTTCACCACGAAGAGTTTAGGAGAGGGGACAGGTCTGGGTTTGGCCGTCGTGCATGGCATTATTGCGGGGCATGGAGGACATATTGGTGCTTCGAGTATGAAGGGGCAAGGGACGACGTTTGCCATTTTACTCCCTCGGTTAGATGTCGTTCTTCCCCCTCAAAATGTCACTGCGATGGATTGGCCGAAAGGTAGAGGGAAGGTCTTGTTTGTCGATGATGAGGATGTGTTGGCCAGGTGGGGCGAACAAGTGTTGACCCATTTGGGCTACACGGTTGTTGCCAAGACGAACCCTCATGAGGCCGTTGAGCTCTTGCGCAATGAGCCCCATCAGTTTGATGTCGTGGTGACGGATCAAACTATGCCGACAATGAGCGGAGAAACTTTGGCCAAGGCGTTGCTAGAGATTCGCCATGATATTCCTATTGTGCTCTGTACAGGTTTTAGCCACACCATGTCGGAAGAAAAGGCCGCTCAACTTGGCCTCAAGGGTTTTCTCATGAAACCGGTGAATGGAGCGGTGCTTGCGAAAACTTTGAAGGAGGTGCTTGAGGAGCTCGCAGGGCCCTCAAGTGAAATCATGTAATTTACCCAGTTCCCGCATCCTCTGAATTCGCTCGGTATTATCTCATTGGTCTCTCACACTCCTACAGCATTCAAGGCGCAACCAGCGCAGATATTCAGAGCTTCCACATCAAACGCAAGCTTGAAGTGTGCCCGGAAGATCTATAAAGAAGATTTAGTCGAGAGAGGAGGATGAAGATCAAACTTGGCCACCCAATCCACGGCCCCACAGAGTTCCTGGAAATCAAATGGTTTTTCAAAAACTCGGTACACGCCGTTTTTAAAGGCGCGAAGACGGACTGGGTTAGAAATTTCTGCTGTCATGAGAAATAGAGGAAGAATTTCATTGGGAAACTCATGCTTCACCTGTTCAATAAAGGTCAATCCATCCATTTCAGGCATATTGTTATCCGTAATAATAATCGAGATGGATTCTTGACGTAAAACCTCAAGTCCCGCGACGCCATTGGTCGCCTCCAAGCACAGGTAACCCCGTCGTTCAAGAAATTCTTTAAGGCAGGAGCGGTGGAGGTCGTCATCATCTACGAGCAGGATATGTTCTGGGCTCCTGGTTGGGATTGGGGCCGATGATCTAGATGAAAGAGGCATGCTAAAAATATCCATTGTTATTGTTCCCGAGTCACGGCCTCTTAAAAAATGGTGGCGGAGGGACAATTGGGAAGGTGGCTGATGAGGAAACAAGACCCCGGGTGCGGTCGGAATCGCAGTCTCCTTAAAACCCGTCCCTCCGCCGTGGATGGTAAAATAGATTATTGTATGAAGCTTGCATGCCCACCTTTTCTGACAACTGCTTGTATGGAATCTCCTTGTTGCTTAGGAGTTTGGGGTAGGGTGGTTTCAGTGCCAATGTGAATCCTGTGTTGATTGCCGGACATATCCTCTACTATCCAAAACTCTCCTTCAGTGTTTAACAGTTTTCCTTCCAAAATATGTGCTCCAGCGGAGCTTGTCGTCGTTTTCAAATCTTTACCGGGAAGTTCTTGAATTGTTTCGCTTCCCACTGCGGAAAAAAACGGGACAAGGCTTACCACAAAGACGAACAGACAATATTTAAAAAGGTGGGTCATGAAAAACCTCGCAAGCGTAAAGAGAAAAATATGTATGCCTAGAAACATATAATGCAAAGGATGTTCCAGGAAGGCGAAAACGAAAAAACTATTATAAATTAAATAGTTGTGACCAAGTTGGTCTCACTGGTCAATCAGGGTTCTGAAGGAAAAGACCTACATGCTGAGGAAAAGGCCTTCAGGGTGATGAGACCGTCATGCGCTAGGGGGTTGAGGACAAGTTAATTTTCTGTAATAGGCCAAATAGAAAAACTTTTTTTGCCAAGAGAGTTGATAAAAGAACTAATTAGGAATATACTTACTAGTATTAATTTGATAGCGGGAGTTAAAGCCAAAGGAGAATCAATGTTAATACGTGATTATAAGGATGACCCCTATTTGAGTCTCTTGCGTCCCTTGGTCGAGGCCTACCTCGCCTTTTACAGGGTAGGGAACCGGCATATTCAATCATTAGGATTAACCCCTGGGCAGTTTGATGTGATTGCGGAATTAGAAGGAACCAAAGGGCTGACCTGCGCGGAATTATCAGAACAGACATTGACGACGAAGGGGACGCTGACAGGAGTGTTGGATCGGTTAGAGCAGAGAGGGTTGATTCGACGTGGGCAAGTTGACGGAGATCGTCGAGCCACTAGGGTGCAGCTTACCTCAAAGGGAGTTGATCTATTCCAAGAAGTATTCCCAGCCCATGCCGAATTCATACGTCCGTTTTTTGCCCAAGCCTTGAATGCGTCAGAAATTCAGATCGCAAAGCGGTTACTGCGCCGCGTACGGGATAGTTTCGAGGGCATGATCGTTTCGTCTGAGAAGGAACATTCCAAAATAAGGCCAACAGGGCAAAAGAGGCGATCTTTGAATGTGAGAAAGGTAGGGGAAAATAAGAAAAGAAAACCGACATCAGAATCAGTCAAGAAAAATACATGAATAGAGGAGTTGGATCATGATATGGCTTTTTCAAACAGAGGAATCATGGGCAAGCATAGGAACGCGTCTGGCTTTAGGGATTGTCATGTTTCCTCATGGGGCGCAAAAAATGCTGGGTTGGTATGGCGGTCATGGATTTAGCGGCACCATGGAATTTTTTACTGAACAAATGGGTATGCCAGCCCTTGTTGCCTTTCTCGTAATTAGTGGGGAATTCTTCGGAAGTTTGGCTCTTCTCATGGGTTTTCTGACTCGATTCACTTCCGCCAGTCTTGCCTTCATTATGGTTGGGGCGATGACCATGGTGCATTGGCAACATGGATTTTTTATGAATTGGTTTGGACAGCAAGCGGGAGAAGGCTATGAATATCATCTCCTTGCCATTGGTCTGTGCTTTTCACTCTTCGTGATGGGAGGAGGAAAGTTTTCAGCGGATGCCGTCATTGCCGGGCGCCTGAAAAACTCATAGAGATCACAAGCAGGAGATGCTGTGAGGTGTTGTATTCAAAACTGTTCTGGATAAAAGGACTTCTTCATGGATTCATAGAATGAAGTGAGAAGGGAAAATAGGAGGAAGTGTATGAATGCACATTATTTAGGACATGTCGTGTTTTATGTGAAAGATCTCGAACGATCTTTAACGTTCTACCGAGATGTGGTGGGTTTTAAAGAAATAGGAACGACATTCGGTGGAAAGGCCGTGGCTTTGACTTCAGGACGGACGCATCATGAAATCTTTCTGATTGAAGTGGGGGAAGCAACGGCACCATTATCTGGCAGGAGACTAGGGCTGTATCACATTGGCATCAAGATAGGTGATGGTCTTGAAGAACTCCGTTCAGCGAAAAAAGAACTTGAGCAAAGGGGAATTCAGATTTCCGGCATGAGTGATCACACCATCACCCAAAGTCTCTATCTCCATGATCCCGACGGAAATGAAATCGAGCTCTATGTTGATGTGCCTGGGATTAATTGGAAACAAGATCCCATGGCGGTGTTATCTCCCATCAAGCCCCTCACTATTTAGGAAAATTGGGAAGGATGCTTATCATGATGATGCGGAAGAAATGAAAGGATGTTTTCTACCGAAGTGATTAACAATTCGCGGAAGGAGAATGGGAAATGACTGTACAAGTGTATGGTGTCAATCATGTGGTGATTGAAGTCGATGATGCCCAAAAAGCTGTAGAATTTTATTCTGATGTCTTTAATTTGAAGATGCTGAGAGGCGGGGAAGGTGCTGCATGGTGCCAATTAGGGGAACACCAATTCCTGGCTATTTTTGAAGTAAAAGAATTGCAAAAAGACCGAATGAAACACTTTGGCATTATGGTTCGTGATGAAGCACAAGTTGAGGAAGTCCGTCAGAAACTGGGGAAGAAATACGGTCTTCCACTGGAACCCGAAGGTGGATGTGATTTTCGTGATCCCTGGGGTAATCGTATTCAAGTGGTCGACCTCCACGATGAATCGCTTGTCTGGCTGCTCCCGTATCGAGAAGTCCAAGATTTAGGAATAACCTTTTCCCAAAAAGGGCCATCATCGAAATTGGTGTATTGAAACGGTCTTCATAACAATCTAGGTACAGGTCATGAGGTGGAAAAATGAACACACAACTGAGAGAAATAAAAACGATTATCGAGCCGACTCATGTCGTCGAGGGAGCTGGCGTGCGACTGCGGCGAAGTCTTGGTGGAGAGAAATTGAATTATCTTGATCCCTTTCTGCTCTTTGACCATTTTGGATCACCTCACGCCGAGGACTATCAAGCAGGTTTTCCCATGCATCCCCATCGTGGTATTGAAACCGTGACTTATATGCTGAACGGAGAAGTGCAACACCGCGATACATTGGGGAACGCTGGGAGCATTGGTGCTGGTGATGTGCAATGGATGACGGCGGGTGGGGGCATTCTCCATGAAGAAATGCCTCAGGTGCGCCCGGAAGGCAACGGTGGATTTCAACTCTGGGTGAATCTCCCAGCAAAGTTGAAGATGGTCCAACCACGATATCAGGATATCCCGTCGCGAAAGATACCTGAAGTCACCACCAAGGACGGAGCCAGAATTCGAGTGATTGCTGGCAATGTGGGAGGAACAGAGGGAGCCGTCACGGGCATTGCGGCCAATCCGACCTATTTAGATGTGTTCATTCCTCCTGGTGGGTCATTCACGCATTCTGTTCCACAAGGGCACACGGCTTTTGCCTATGTGTTCGAAGGAAAGGCGGGCTTTGTGGAGAATGAAAACGGAGAACACCGATGGGTTACCCAGCCAGCACTCGTTGTGTGGGAAGATGGCGATGTGGTGAGAATTGAAACAAGGGATAAGGGCGTTCGGTTGTTGCTCATTTCCGCCAAACCCCTGGGTGAACCGATTGCCCGCTATGGCCCCTTTGTCATGAATACCAAAGACGAAATTGCACAGGCCTTATTGGATCTAAAGCAAGGGACCTTCATTTGGCAAGACCAGGCCGTATCATGATGCAAGCTCAATTCCCCAAGGAACAAACAGCAGACGGTGAATATGCACGGCAAGAAGATGCTTTCCAGGATTGGGTGACAAGTGATGGCAGCTCTAGCTATCCCGCAGCCAAAGGACGCTATCATCTCTATGTGTCATGGGCCTGTCCGTGGGCGCATCGCACGATCATCGTCCGGACCCTCAAGCGATTGGAACATGTGGTAGGGATGACGGTGGTCGATCCCATTCGGGATGATCGAGGATGGGCGTTTCGAAATGGACCAGGGCATTCTACGGATCCCGTCAATGGATTTCAGTTTTTGAGCGAGGCTTACACTGCCACAGCCTTTGATTACCAATCGCGCGTGACGGTGCCGGTGTTATGGGATTCCGAAACACATCGAATTGTTAGTAACTCTGATGACGATATCATGCGCATGTTCAATCAGGCCTTCCATCAATTCACCGAAAGCCCAATGGATTTGTATCCAAAAGATTTGCAGCAGGAAATTGATGAGCTCAATGTCTTCATTTACGAAAACGTGAATAATGGCGTGTATCGGGCAGGATTTGCGACTACCCAACTTGCCTATGAACAGGCGGTGAAGAAATTGTTTGAGGCCCTAGAGAAAATGGAAAATCGACTCTCCATTCGGCGGTACTTGTTTGGGGCACGAATTGTCGAAACAGATTGGCGGTTCTTTGTGACGTTGATTCGATTTGATGCGGTCTATCATGGACATTTTAAATGCAATCTTCGTCGTATCCTGGATTTCCCTAATCTCTTCGGGTATCTCAAAGATCTGTATCAGCAAGAAGGCATTGCTGATACCGTTAATTTCGATCATATCAAACGCCACTATTACATCACCCATGATGATATTAATCCCACCGGGATTGTGCCACTTGGTCCTGATCAGGACCTCCTCGCCTCCCATGGGAGAGACAGATTGTATGGAAACAATGTAGCTCCATTTTTATCATGAACTGAATTGAAAGGAGATTGAATCATGAGCATCAACACACAAGTCCAATCAGTCATCGATGGAATTTTGACAGGAAAAATTTTAGAAACATTTGATGCCTACTATGCCAATGACGTGGTGATGAGCGAAAACCGGACTGAGGAGCGAATCGGAAAAGTCGTGAATCGAGAATACGAAATACAATTCCTCGACAATGTTCAGGAGTTTCATGGGGCGAAAGTTGGCAGGGTGATTGTCGATGGTGATCATGCAGCAGTGGAATGGTCCTTTGATATCACCTTTAAAGACGGGAATCGTGTGAACATGCAGCAGGTAACCGTACAAACATGGAAAGACGGAAAAATCATTCGTGAAGATTTTTACCATGGTTGAGAATCGAAAGGGAGAGTGCCTTGCGAAAAATGGGAGGTAAGAAGTAGGGTAGGGCCTAGGCCAAACTTTTCTTCTAATGTCCGGAATTCGAGGAGTGATTTCATGGGGGAGTTTCAGTATCAGGAATTATTTGAGCATGCGGCGGACACGACCATCTATCGCCAGCTCACATCTGACTATGTCTCGACGACTACTTTCGAGGGACAAGAAATCGTCAAAGTAAGCCCCGAGGCCCTCACGCTCTTGGCGCGCCAGGCAATGGATGATGTCTCCCATTTACTGCGATCGAGTCACCTCAAGCAGTTGGCCAAAATTCTAGATGATCCCGAGGCCTCGCCCAACGATAGATTTGTGGCTCTTGAACTTCTTAAAAATGCCAATATCGCCGCCGCGCGAGTCCTTCCTGGATGCCAAGACACGGGCACCGCGATAGCGTTAGGCTATAAAGGGCAGCAGGTTTTTACTTCCGGTGATGATGCCGAAGCTATTTCCCGTGGTATCTTTGAGGCTTACAATACCCGCAACCTTCGCTATTCCCAGATGGCTCCCCTCGACATGTATACCGAAAAAAATACTGGCAATAATTTACCAGCGCAGATCGATCTCTACGCCAAACCGGGACCAGAGTATCATTTTTTATTTATCGCGAAGGGTGGGGGCTCGGCCAATAAGACCTTTCTCTATCAAGAGACCAAAGCCCTTCTCAACCCGAAATCGTTGCTCGCATTTGTGGCGGAAAAAATTCAGACATTAGGTACTTCCGCCTGCCCTCCGTATCATCTGGCATTTGTCGTAGGTGGCATGTCGGCAGAGTTCACGTTGAAAACCGTCAAACTGGCCAGTTGCCATTATCTTGATGATCTACCGACCTCTGGGAATAGTCAAGGACGCGCGTTTCGAGATGTGGCTCTAGAGAAACAAATCTTTCAACTCTGTACAGAAACCGGCATTGGCGCGCAATTCGGCGGGAAATATTTCGCACATGATGTGCGGGTTATTCGCCTGCCACGACATGGGGCCTCCTGCCCAGTTGGCTTAGGCGTCTCTTGTTCAGCGGATCGCCAAATATTAGGGAAGATCACCAAAGATGGCGTTTTTCTAGAGCAGCTTGAAACGAATCCTGCGCAATACTTTCCTGAAGTGACGGAAGCTGACCTAGATGGAAAGGTAGCCAAGATCGATTTGAATCGGCCCATGACAGAAATTTTGGCCGAACTACGCAAGCACCCTGTGGCTACTCGCCTCTCGCTCACCGGTCCTATCGTTGTGGCGCGGGACATTGCGCATGCCAGACTCAAAGAACGATTAGATGCTGGGAAAGGTCTCCCGCAATACCTGAAAGATCATGTGGTGTATTACGCGGGCCCGGCCAAAAAACCCGAAGGCCATGCATCTGGTTCCTTCGGTCCTACCACTGCGGGGCGTATGGATTCTTACGTGGAGCAGTTTCAAGCTGTGGGCGGAAGTATGGTCATGCTGGCCAAAGGTAACCGTTCACAACAGGTTCGCGAAGCTTGCGAAAAATATGGTGGGTTTTATCTGGGTTCGATTGGTGGCCCGGCTGCTCGATTGGCCCAACACAGTATTAAAAAAGTAGAAGTCCTAGAATATGAAGACCTGGGCATGGAAGCCGTGTGGAAAATCGAAGTGGAAAACTTTCCCGCCTTCACCGTTATCAATCATGAAGGCAAAGATTTTTATGCCGACCTAAACATTCGAAAGGCTTCTAATCTTATTCAAGTAAGCGATCAGGGGAAGAAATAGGAAAAGAGAACGGCTCCTCGCTGTTTAGAATGGGAAATTTCTATCGGTGAAACACTGTTGGGCCAATGGACAAAGCTCTCTTGCAGAGTTTAGGAAGGAGGTTAACTTAGGGAACACTTTCTACCGGGTCAGACATCAAAGGTGACAACTCTTCCTGAAGCCAATGGGCATTCATGCACCCTATCGAGAGCCGACTCGCAGCAGTCTAAAGACACTCCCACACAAGGTTGCCCTCTCTGCTCCGCCACCGGCTAAATGTCCCATCAAACCAGGTTTGAGCCCACAGATATCTACATTCCCAATAAAATGGGCTCTCGTTCGCTGTGATGGACTCGGCCGTTCGCCAAGCCGTGGCATGATGATACCCACTACGCGCACCACCGGTTTCTGCTTGGACCTGGTTCAAGTGGAAGGGCGTGGGAAGAGTCTCCAAATAGGAAAACGGGTAACTGCCATGCGTACTATAATGTCTGCACGATCCGAGCCGCCTTTCAGGTTCTACCACTAGGGATCATCTTCGAGGATTGCCCCCCAAGATCGGAGAAGTTCTATTGTAAGACGCAGCCTTTATTGCCCAATGTCGCATAAGTAAGCGCCCGCAAGGCTTTGCTTATGAAATCGAGTATTCTATCCAAACTACCCGAGCTGCCGCCTGCCCGTCGGAATTATCCAATTAGATACAAACGGTATCCCTTTCAGTATATCTTCAGACTTCTCACTTGAGTTCGGATACCCACGCTCCTGTGATGCTTTGAATGCTTTCCGTTCGATCTATGTAGGGAATAATAATTTTATTTGTCTCGCTTCTCACCATTGGTCTCAATATTGCTTGTTCCTCTCCATTGTATTCCGTTGGGCTCCAAATTCTTCAGTTCTGTCTTGTTATGTTTGTGATGAGTCCAATGTAGGGTTCTTCGTTAAATGTCTCGTTTGATAGCATTAATTAGCTATTTTTAGGTATTGTTAGTACTTGTTTGATTAAAGTAGCGTATTACATGATTACTGTTGCGTTCAATGGAGTTGTGATGGGTTGAAAGAATTGAAATGGAATTGTCAAAAATTGAAATCATCACATAAATTGGTTCCCTTAACAATCATTGAGGGAAAGAGAAAAAATAGCTCGTTTTTGGTATAAGGGGACAGAAAAAAATTATCACAATCAATAGCCATAACTTTATGGAGGTGCACGATGAAAATTCTCACGTTTAATGGCCTGTTTCTGTTGTGTTGGGTCTTGATGAGCTGTTCAGCGGGTTCTGATCAAAGTCCGACGGCCACCACATCAGAAGGCGCCAAGGGGGCCCAAACCTCGTCGGTGACGGATGACACTCAAAAGGTCGTTCAGGGAATGGACCAGGTAGGTTCGGCGGGTTTGCTGGAATTAGATGAAAGTGGAAACATCATGCCCTCAGCCAATCCAACCCTGGATTCTACCAGTATGAGTACGGAAGGGTTAAAGGAAGAACCGGGGCCCGTATCCGGAATTATGTTGGATCCTAAGGGACGATTTGATTCCATTCTGATGGTCCCGGAGGGGTCAGATAAAGCAGTACACGTGGATTTACATGAAGCATTCCCCGAGGATGCAGATGAAGGGCAGAAGCAATAAGTCCTTACGAGTGAATCATTGGGCCAGTTAGGCCAATGAGGAAATGGATACCTAATCATTTTTTTTTGTACTTATATTTCTATATCTCTAAGTTGAGGAGAACAATCATGAACAAAAAATCCCTCTTGCTCATCCGCTGGATGGCTGTGGTGATGTTTAGCGTACTGGTGCCCAACCTTGGGCTTGTCCCTGAGGTGGAGGCCGCGACTGTGATCGTGGTGAATAGGGATTCAGCTGGTGAAGGATTTAATGACCCCACCTCCTTCACGCCAGTTGGTGGTAATACGGCCACCACATTGGGCCGAGCCCGACTCAATGCTTTTCAACACGCCGCCAACATTTGGGGACGGGCGCTCCGCAGCAATGTCCCTATTCGGGTTGAGGCCCAAATGAACCCTTTGCCTGCTAATGTTCTTGGGGCAGCTGGTGCCTTAAACAACTTTCGGGACTTCACGAATGCCCCTGTAGCTAACACATGGCACCCCGTGGCGCTCGCCAATAGCTTGGCCAACATGGATATAGATCCCAGCAGGAATGATATTCGGGCACAGTTTAGCTCCACGCATGCTTTTTATTTTGGATTGGATGGGCGTGCGCCATCTAATCAGCATGACTTTGTCACGGTCGTGTTGCATGAAATCGGCCATGGTCTCGGGTTTGCGACTCTGGTGGATTCGCAAACCGGAGAAAAGGCCCTGGGTCGCAATGACGCCTATATGCGGTTCTTAGAGCACCATGGGCGCAATCCCTCTGGCTACCCCGGCATGTCCAATGCCCAACGTAGGGCCGCGGCGGTGTCTGGCCCACTCCTCCATTTCCTTGGGCCAAGGGTTCAAGCCGGGTCTGGGGTTTTGACCGCCGGGAAAACCGGTACTCATGTACACATGTATGCTCCGAATCCCGTGAAGAGAGGCTCATCCGTGTCACACTTCGCGTTGACGACGACCCCTAATCAACTGATGGAGCCCGCTTTAGCTAGGGGTCCAGGTAATCATAATCTAGGATTGGCCCTAAATCTCTTAGAAGATATAGGCTGGCAGGTGACTACTGGTGGGGGGAGTAATGTCCCGCCGCCCATCCTCACGCCCGCGCCGAATTCTACGTTGGCGCCCAATGCCAGCATCCCCTTTACGGGGGGCCGGGCCACCGGAGCCATACACTATTTTGCCTTTGTCGGGACGACCAAGGGGGCAAGGAATATTCAGACCTTTAATTTGCGCACGACCCCAACCTTTACCGTGCGTACGCCGGCCAGCGGCATCATGCATGTCCGTTACTGGACCCGATTTGCGACCGGGGGAATTAACAATACGGGGTGGACGTTTACCGATCAGCAGTATCGAATTGGTCCGGGAGGGGGGAGTAATGTCCCGCCGGCCATCCTCACGCCTCGTCCAGGCTCCACGTTGCCGATCAATACCCGCGGCATCCGCTTTACGGGAGGCAAAGCCACCGGGGAACTCCAGCATTTTCTCTGGTTGGGTTCAACCAAGGGCAGCTCGGCTTTGGGTACCCTAAACTTGCGCACGAACAATACATTCCTCATTAATACGGGGAGTCGGCCCGGCACCTTCTGGATCCGTTACTGGACCCGGTTTGCGACCGGGGGAGTTAATAATACGGGGTGGGTGTTTACCGATCAGCAGTATTTTACTCGGTAACCCTTGCACGGGGGGACATGTGACTGTGGGTGAGGGTATCTGCAATCAAGCCTCCTTGGATTAAAAAGCAAATATGCTTCCTGCCCACCGGGACTTTTAGTCTCGGTGGGCAGGACCTCAATTTGAGCAGAATGGGGATATGGGCTAGTTTGTCTCTCTGACGAATTGGAAGGAATTTTGCCAAAGAAGGGAAGCACCTGGTGAAGAATCTAAATTCAATATTGGTAGTCTTTTCCGGATTTATTCTTTTTGGAGGGTCCTCTCTCGCGGGCACCACCTTGTACCGTTGTCTTGATCAGTTTGGTCACAACGTGTACACGGATAGTCCCACTCAATTAACTCATTGTGGAAAACTTAAGGTGGAGGACCCCCAGAATAACGACATTCTTCAAATCAATGGGCCAGGCCGGGGGAACATCATTGTGGCACAAATGGGAACCGTTCACCCGCCTTCCAGCAATTCCCCCTTGCCCGACAACCCTGGAGCCTTGGACGAGATTCAGGTCCCTTCCCCAGATGAATTTCCCTTTGAGGCTAGCCCTCATCCTGAGGACGCGTTGGATTCCGTTTCTCCGCCCCCTCCTGATTTTTCTGGTGGGAACCATGCGGAATCCCCTAGCCCAATGATGCCGGGCAGCCCACCAGCCGTTCAACTTCCAATGATGCCGGACAGCCCAGCAGCCGTTCAACTTGTTCCAGTGGACGGAGTTCCCGTCCCTTGACAGCCTCCCTTTTGGGCTCGCCTTTATTTAGAGGGAGCACTGGATTCCGTTCCTGGGTCTTCCCCTGATTTCTCTGAAGGGATCCTTGAATCCCCCTTGCCCTGGGATGCCGGACGGCCTAGAAAATTCTCGACCCTTTCAAGAAGGGTTCCTCCTAGGGGGGCCAGACTTTTGAATGCTTCCTGAATAATCTCACTCTTTTCTTCCCTGATGAAGCCGGTATGACCAAGGACAAGGTCGTATCGGTTTTTCTTTTTAGGTTGTGACAAACAGCCTCCCAGGTATCCCATGCGAGGTGACTGTTTTATCTTACGGTTTGTCTGGGGTTTCTGATCTCTTTTTTTAAAGTTTCCGACCCGCCACTTCTATAGCATCCCGTTCATTGTGTCGAGACATTTCCATTACCTTTCTAGAATTTCTCAGATTTTCGTTTCTTGCCATCAATAGGGTTTTTCCCATTCTTGCGAGAAGTGATGTCTTAGGCCCTCGTCCATCCTCCCTCCCTCCTGGGTTCTGCACCATTGACCCTCTGCGCTTAGCTTCATACCTCAATCCCTCAAGCAAAATACTTGGGAAAAAGTGTTCATTACAGGGCAAAAATTCCCTAGATGGCTGTCTAGCTCTATTCAAGAGCTCACGAAACATTTAAGTCAAATCAATGGGTTACCGAAAGGGGCATTGTGGTGAGCTGATTGCACTGGTGGGGTCTGCACGAAGCCGTGTTCGAATTTTTTCCCTCCAAGCCTGGAGCGTATTCCTATGGAACAGTCTCAAAAAAAAGTGTGGAATTCTATCCCCCCCATTTTTCAACAATCCTATGTTTGGCGTCTTATTAGCCTGGTGCTATTCTTGGCTCTTTTCTTATCCAAGCTTGTGTGGGCGACCGTCCTGATTCCCATTCCTGACCAGGCCTTCATCGAGTACGCCAATGCTATTATTATTGGAAAGGTTGAAGAGATTCAGAGTTATCAGGAGGAAAGTTCCCAAGCCATTTATACACTAGTGACCCTCTCTCTTGATGAAGTCTTAAAAGGAGTCGTTTCTACCAAGACTCTTGTTCTTAAGCAGGGTGGTGGAATCGCGGGTAACCGAAGAAGCGTGATATATGGGAGTCCGACCTTTACAAAAGGGGAAAAAGTCCTCGTGTTCCTTTCCAAAAATGCAGATGGCACACCTCGGGTGGCACATTTAGCTCTTGGGAAATTTTCTGTTGCCCTCGATCCTCAAACTGGTCAGGAGATGCTCTTCCAGTTGGATCTATCGAAGGAAGCCTACGTCTTGCAACGCAAGAGTGATCAGTTAATTCCTTTTGCCGATGCTCACCCGCAGCCGAGGGAGCTTGAAGCGTTTAAGGAGCAGATCTTTAAGCAATTACACACTCAGGCAACCCGGGAACCCTCTTCTTCGGCGTTAACGTTCCTCTCTCCTCAGCTCACAGCTAATGAAGTCTTAGAGGATCAGACAAAATTCGATGCGGTCAGCTTCTCCTCCCGATGGTTCGAACCGGATGAAGGGGAACCGGTTGAGGTTTTTATGAATGCGAATGGGCAGCCGGGAGCTTCCGGACTAGGATTTGATATTATTCGTCAAGCCTTTGAGGCTTGGAGCAACGTCGAAGGAGCCAATTTCCGATTCAAAGATGGGGGATTTACTACCGCCGAAGGTGATGGCTCCGATGGAATAACCAACATTTCATTTGGTGATCCATTAAACATCATGGAAGACCCGGTTGGTTGTGGGGGATTACTGGCTAGTGCTGGAATTAATCAACCATGGCCTCTTCAAACGCGCATTGTGAATAACCAAGAATTCATTCGAATTATCGAAGGGGATATCCTATTTAATAACGGGTGGGAGGATTGTAGTTTTTATTCTAACGATGCCAAATTTGCAGAAGTGGCGACCCATGAATTAGGGCATATTCTTGGTCTTGGTCATTCACAAAATTTCCATGCCACGATGCGAAGTTTTCCTCATTTTGATGATCGAGGAGCTTTGCTCAAGGCGGATGATATTGCGGGGCTCCAACATATCTACCCTGCCCAAGCCCTCTTGCCACCTACGGCACTGACTCCCTCCGGTCTTGTGGATCCTTTGAATAGCATGCCCACGTATTCCTGGGAGGCCGTGCCGGGGGCTACGTGGTACAAGCTTTGGGTGAATGCCAGCACGGGCAATGTGACACAGCAATGGGTGCGAGCTGCCGCAGTCGGGTGTTCTGATGGAGCTGGCATATGTTCGATCTCTACTAAGGTTGTTCTTCCTGGAGGGGAGGGCACATGGTGGGTACGAGGTTGGAGCTCTGTTCTTGGGGTTAGTCCCTGGAGTTCGCCGCTCACGTTTACGATTCCCGGGGCGGCCACTGTCCCACCTTTTGTTCCACTCCCGCTCTCTCCCTCTGGTACCACGTCAAACGACAGGCTCACTTATTCTTGGAATGCGGTGGTTGGGGCCATGGCGTACAAGCTCTGGGTAAATGACAGCACGGGCAATGTGATACAGCAATGGGTGCGAGCTGCAGCAGCCGGATGTTCTGATGGAACTGGCATATGTTCAATCTCTCCGGAGATTACTCTTGCGACAGGGGAAGGGACTTGGTGGGTACGAGCCTGGAACTCTGTTGGGTCTAGCACCTGGAGTTCGCCAACTAGGTTTACGATTCACGGTACGACGGAGTTCCCTTCCCCTCTACCCATCCCACACCTTTGAAACTTAAAGGCTCAGGTAACATTAAAGATCATCAATGCCAGACGGCAGGTTGCCTACCGATCTGTCTGGGGATGGATATGGGGGTAGCTTGTAGTGGTCCAGATGGACAGGGGGAAAAGAGAATGGAGTGAATAGGCCCTGGTTATCCTTTCTGAGGTTTTTGCTTGACTGTCTGTAAAGTTCATGAATTCCCTCCCTTCCCAGCTCGATCACTTCTTGATCTATTCTTTGCCTCGTGAGTGACGTTTACCCTAGGCGTTTTTGTGTTTGGATGAATGTTTTTAACACAGATTCTATGTGGGGCAGGGGTATACCGTTCTCATCGCTCAGCATTTCTCCTCTTTCCCTTTTAGGAATGGCTGGCTCACTCATGCTGCTGACAGGGTTTCCAGTTTATCGCTGGTCGTCTTTGTCGAAAACTCCTAAGGTCCAGCTCGGGTAGGCCCTTTTTAAAGTCTCTTGAAATCAAGGGGTTGACCGGGAATACCTCAGGTATCTTATGTAGGGCTGGTGCAAGTTGAATAAATTCCGAATCGATGATGTGGGTGAATGTAAGTAGAGTGACCAAAAAAACGTAAACAGGCGCTTTCAGGGGCAGGAGTACGTTCAACTGTCGAAACTATAACGCCTAACATGTGAACTACGCGGGACCTTCATGCTTCGTCTTTCGATTACCATTGGTGACATTGATGAATAGCCAAATGGAACATCTATATTATTTTAAATTGTTAGCACAGCGTTCTCCGTCCATGGCCGCGCTCATGATGCCACCAGCGTAACCGGCACCCTCTCCGCATGGAAAAAGGTTCACTAACTGGGGATGATGCAAATGATCCTTGTCGCGTGGAATGCGAACCGGCGTGGAGGTTCGCGATTCTACTCCAACAAGTATCGCCTCCTTGCTCAGGTAGCCCCGCATTTTTCCACCAAAGGATTGAAAACCGGCATGTAAGGCTTTGCTGATCATGGGACCAAGAACCTGGCGTATGTCACTTGATCTGATGCCAGGTTGATAGCTGCAATTGGGAAGCGACGAGCTGATTTTGCCAGTCATGAAATCAGTTAACCGTTGCGCTGGGGCTGCTTGAGTTTGACCTCCATGGGTCCAGGCGTGTTGTTCGAGGGTCTTTTGAAATTCCAGTCCTGCCAAGGGGCCATGTTCTTTATAGGTTTCAAAGTCCTTGAGTTCAAGTGCAACCACGATGCCGCTGTTGGCATAGGGGTTGTTTCGTTTGCTGGGACTCCAACCATTGATGACCACTTCCTGTGGTGCCGTCGCACAGGGGGCGATAATGCCACCCGGACACATACAAAAAGAATAGACGCCTCTCCCATGTATCTGTTGAACTAGGCTGTAACTGGCCGCAGGGAGATACTCTCGTGCACTGCGCACTTCTTCCGGCGTGCGGCAATGGTATTGGATATGGTCGATGAGTTCCTGAGGATGCTCGGCCCTTACACCAACTGCAAACGGCTTCGCTTCTACAAGAATGTGCTTGGTGTTCAGTAGTTCATAAATATCCCTGGCTGAATGACCTGTCGCTAAAATGAGATGTGTGACAGGCATTTCTTTTACGTCTGTTTCGTTGTCGAGCAAAATTGAAACGATGGTGGTATCGTGCGTCTGGAAATCGATCAGTTTGGTATTGAAAAGGATTTCCCCCCCATGATTCAGAATGGTTTTCCGGATATTTTGAATCAAGTGGGGTAATTTGTTGGTGCCAATATGCGGATGTGCATCGACCATGATATCTTCGCTGGCGCCGTGAACAACCAGGGTTTTAAGGATCTTTTCAACATCTCCTCGTTTGTTCGATCGGGTATATAATTTGCCGTCGCTATAGGTGCCCGCGCCACCTTCGCCAAAACAATAATTGCTGTCAGCATTTACTCGATGTTCCTTATGGATAGCTGCGAGATCACGCCGCCGTGCCTTAACATCTTTGCCTCTTTCGATCACAATGGGTTTGATGCCTAATTCCAAACAACGCAGTGCTGCGAATAATCCTCCGGGCCCGGCTCCGATGATGTGGCAGATTTTTTTTGAAGAAGAAACGTCACGGTAATCCATGGAAAAATGTTCTCGAGGAAGTTCTTCATCAACGGCAACAAGAATGCTGAGATTGATCCGTACGGCTTTTCCGCGAGCGTCGATGCTGCGTTTTACGATTTTGTGCTGCAGCGGGGTATTTTTTTCGAGGGACAGATGCGCGCAGATTTCTTCAGCAAGTAATGGCGCACTTGCAGCAATGTATGGTGATACCTGAAGTTGTAATTTTCTTTGCATATCTTGGCAGAGATGGACTCTTCAGTGATTGAACCCGATTTTCACTACTTTCGATTCAGGGGCAGAGTTCCTGCAGGCAGCTGTCTGCAGGAGCCTTGCTAGGGGAGGCAGAAGGCCATTCTTTCGGAACGGATCGTATCAACGCATCTTCCCAAATACGAACTTCTTGTTGAGGAAAACTCTTGTGCCCACGAGCCGTTTTCATTTGAAGCCATGGGTAGGCATATGGGTTGACTTCGCCTCAGTTCAGAGTGGTAACTGGTATGTTTGGATGATGGCTTCAACTCATGAGAAAGCAGAAGCCATCATTCGATAATGTTCTCCACCCGTTTGGCCGGGTGGAGTTTTTTAATTGGGGAATTTTGTTGGGGGCTCCATTTGCCATCCTTCGCCTCTTAGTGTCTGGAGAAATTCTACTAAATCCTCTTTTTCTGGGCCGGTTAATTCAAGGGGAATGATCGTGTTGTCTTGATGAGGGTTTTTTATCCCTCCCTTATTGTAGAACTCTACGACCTGCCGTAATGTGGCAAATCGTCCATCGTGCATGTATGGGGCGGTACCAGAAATTTCTCTTAAGGTGGGGGTTTTAAATGCTCCGATGTCTTCAGGATTTTTTGTGACGGTGAATCGTCCCAAATCTATATGATCCGTGTCCCAATCAATCCCCAAGTTATGGAATTTTTCATCCGTGAAATTAAACCCAGAATGGCATCGAGTACACCGAGCTTTTTTTAAGAACAATTTTAATCCGCGCTGGGCGGCAGGGGATATCGCGCCTTCCTCTCCTTCATAGTCAAATCGATCATAGGGGCTGTTGCCAGAGAGAAGGGTTCGTTGAAAGCTAGCGATGGCGTGTCCCACACGGTCTTTTGTGATAGGTCCATGAAACACTTGCTGGAAGAGGGCTTGATATCCGTTGATGGTGTTGAGTTTGGCTACTAATTCGTCATGATTGGTAAAACCATGTTCAACGGGACTGACAAAGGGGCCGGTCGATTGCGCTTCTAATGTAGCCGCGCGTCCATCCCAAAATTGAGCGGTACTAAAGAGACGATTGATGGAGGTTGGCGCACTGCGTCTTCCTTGTAAACGGTGAATGCCTGTTGAGACCGGTTGCCCATCGGTAAAGGCGACGCTCGGCAGGTGACAATTTCCACAAGCAATAGTGTTGTTTTTTGAAAGACGTTTGTCGAAAAATAAGAGTTTTCCCAGTTCGACTTTTTCCTTTGTCAGTGGATTATCTTTGGGGATCACAATGAAATCCCCATCTAGCCCTAATGGGGCCTCCCAATCTTCTTCTCCTGGAAGGGCTGCCCAGGACATCAAGGGACTGCTAAACCCAAAGAGTAGACTGATGATGATCCAGAAGCCAGAGATTGATCGTTTCTTGTGCACGGCATTGGTCCTTAATGTGGCAAGTTGTTTCATGGTCACCCTCCTTTATGATGAATACTAACTGGTATTTTCCTGGAAAACAGGAGTTTTGAATATTGGCAGTAGCCACTCGTCTTTCATTTATTGACTGCTCATTTCCGTATGCAATAATGCGTTCCTCAATGCCGCTGTTCCCCTGTATGATATAGGTATCGCAGGAATGACGAGATAAGTACAATTCTTTTTTCCTATACCCTGATAGTTATTATCTATCGCGGAGGCTGAGATTTGACTTTGACGCAAATTGAATATGTTTTGGCGGTCGCGAAAGAGCAAAGCTTTCGGGGTGCCGCACAGTTGCGAAATGTGAGTCAACCGACTCTTAGTCTACAGGTTCAGAAATTAGAAGAGGAGTTAGGAGTGAGTATTTTCGATCGCTCCCGCTCCCCCATTCTTCCTACCAAAATCGGAAAGCTCATTATCGAACAGGCCAAAGTGGTCTGTGGGGAAGCCATGCGCATTCCAGAAATCATACAGGCCCAACGACATGGTGTTTTGGGGCAATTGAGTGTTGGCATTATCCCAACGATATCCCCATACTTGGTCCCACTTTTCCTGAAATTATTCAACGATCATTATTCTGGCATTGATATCACCATTTCGGAAATGACCACACAGAGCTGCCTTCGTGGGCTAGAGAGCGAAGAAATCGACGTGGCAATTCTGGCGACGAAGGAGGATGCGAAACGATTTATTCAGATACATTTATATGATGAGGAGTTTCTCTTATTTGCCAATAAGCATAATGGGCTTCTGAAGAAAGATCAGGTTGTGGTTTCCGATATCAGGCTGCAAGACCTTTGGTTGCTGGAAGAGGGCCATTGTTTGCGGAATGAAATTATCAACACGTGCCATCTTCGAGAGGATGTCTCGCAGCTTCCTGGGCATTTAAATTTTAAAATAGGGAATCTTGAGTCCCTTCGCCTACTGGTTCAAGAAAATTTTGGGTATACTCTATTGCCCTATCTTTCAACGCGGAGATTCAATTACCAAGAAAAAAAGCTTTTGCGAACGTTCACGGGCACACAACCACAACGAGGGATCTATCTCACTTTGAGAACGAGGTATTTAAAGGAGGGACTTGTTGGAGCCTTGAAATCTGCTATTCTTGAATCATTGCCTGACGGACTACATTTATCCTAGCCGTTTTCGTGTCTGCCTTATTTCTTGGGATTCAAAATTAGTGGCCGCGGCCTGCGTCGAGGTAGAAAGATCCTATTAGGCCTATCTCGACTTGGAGTGAGGGGGATGGAGAAAAACCCCAGGGAATTTTCCCTTGTTAAAGAGGCTTTCTTCTTGTGGAGATACAAGAAGAATCTATTGGTTTCATATGGATAATAGGCATAATCTGGAAATATTATTCATTTTTTCATGTATATCCTTGACTCTTTAAGAAGGGACTTTCTACAGTTGAATTGTTGGAAGGTTGCAATGAATATGGTTTGCAGGATTTACTTTTCTGAAGTGAGTGCAAGATTGGGAGGTGTTATATGATAAGACAGCGCAAGATGAGTTCTCTGATGATTCATGTGATTAAGATAGGGGTGGTCGGTGGGTGTCTCCTGGGTTTGTTGTCGGGGTGTAGCTCTCAATTGCGCACGACCATTGTGTCTGGTACGGAGGCTCAGGAGGTGAAAGTTGCCCAATTGGAACCCGAGGCCGTGGCTGTTGAAGAAGTGGCTATTTTACCAATCCAGGAAGAGATCAGGATGGATATTCCTGTGGAAGCACCAGCTAGGTCGGTTCCTCGGCATCAAGTTCCAGCAGAAATTTTTTCGACACCGAAAAGTACCGATGCCGCATCTGCAATTTCTCCTTTCTCTGAAGATTTGGCACCTGTGCCAGCTGATGAGCCAATAGCAACATTCATGCCTTCTGTAGAACCTCCAGTGACAGGGATCCCTTCCAAATCCCTTACACCAGAAATGCCTGCGTTGCCACTAGAGTCTTACGATAAAGGTGCCTTGACTCCTCAAGCCGAGATTCCTCCAACCCCTGAACTGCGGCCCGAACAAGAACCAATACAGGTGGCCAAAGCGATGCCACAAGAGCTAGAGCAGGTTGAAATCATCGAAGAAACGCTAGAGAAAGCTCTGAGCGACATTTATTTTGATTATGATCAGTTTTCGATTCGAGATGATGCGGGGACTTTGTTGACGGCCAATGCTCAGTTATTATCCGAGAAATTTGCGGATGCGCAAATTGTGGTCGAAGGGCATTGTGATGAACGGGGAACGCGAAGCTACAACATGGTTCTTGGCGAGCGACGAGCGAAAGCGGTGAAACATTATTTGCAAGATCTTGGAGTGCCGGCTGAAAATCTTCAGGTGGTGAGCTATGGAAAGGAGAAACCGTTTTGCATGGAACCAACCGAAGCCTGCTGGCAAGAAAATCGGCGGGGGCATTTTGTCATCAAATAGTCATCACAATATGAGTTTTTCTTTTCATTGAAGGTATGTTCACGATCCTCGTGCGGTACTCTATCCGTACATAGGGGAAATTTCTGGAAAAACTTTTGGTTCGCTGTGGTCTATCCCTCGCTATTCTGTTTGCGCTTCATTGGGGCATATTCCCAAGTCTAGGCCTGGGGCTTGAGACCTCTCCCCTTAAGCCTTCCCTTCCTGATACCTCTCTTCTATACGTTTCGGATTACGTGTCGTTTGTGGGTAAAGATTCCCATGGTCGTGTGGCATTCGCCCTAGACAATAATCGTGGGCAAGATGCCCAATCTTGGCAAGCCGAACATTTTGTCGTACTGCATGATGAGCATGAAGGGTGGATTTCACTACAGGGTTCTGGATCATATGAAAACGCTACTCATGAATTACAAACCATTCCGCCCTCCACTTTTTTTGAAATTGATGGCCTCCCTCAAAAAGGGATGTCAATCAATAGTCATCTCAATAATCTGACCCTGACGATTCAGCCGATCCCGATTCGTCTGGCTCGTGAACATGAAGGTGGTCGATATTGGTTAGGGTCGGCCGCGGCCGAATTGCAGTGGAACGGTCGAACGTTAAAGGGGCGGGTGATCTATGAATATTTCATGATGCCAGAGTTTAATCGCCTCTCTAGAACGTATTGGGGTTTGTGGAAACATTTCCAAGGGCTCTATCTGGTCATTGAAGGGTTAGGCGATCTTTATGTGCATTCGCAGGAAAGTGACATGATGGCGCCCCTGGTCGGAACGGTGAGTGGATTTTTGGCAGTGCAGGGGGAAACCAAACCACTGCAAGTATTGCAGGTCACGCTTTTTGATCATAACCAAGCATGGGGATTGTATCGATGGCCAAGTGCATGGGGTCTGAATTGGGTCAACGAATCTGGAGCAGGTCGGGCTCAATTAGAGGTTCAAGAATTCAAGGCGATGGGCAATTGGATCATTGGAGGTTTTGGAATGGGAATCGTTCATGGCATTGTGCATTATAATGGGAAAGATTATGCGGCGTATGGGTTCGCAGAACTTATTATGTAGCCTCTGTTTGGAGCTTTTGGACTTGAGACATGACACCATCTAGGTGATTGCTAGAGGGGTCTACCGTGAATATGATTTTTCAGAGTTTCAATAGCGCTATTGGAATCACTGTTGTGTTGTTGTATGGAAGTGTGGGTGAGGTGAGGAATGCTTTTGCAGAAGAATCCTCTTTATCCAATACCCAAGCAACAGTTATAACATCGGCTGCGAAACACTGTCCGACGGATCTCTCCTCCCTCCAGCCACAGATGGAAAAAGCGTTACAATTTATCAAATCCGCCTCGTTCAGAAACACGGTTTTGGCTTCACTTCACGCCTCGATTCCACAAGCGATTGCACAAGCGGATGGGCTTGCTCAACAAATCGTATTTCTCAAACGAGAGATTGCCAGACAAGAACAAAAGCGCAGTCATGCAGAAAAAGTGGCGAGAGAAGGGCTTTCTGATTCTTCACAAGAACTTAAGCCCTGTTGGCATGGGAAAGAAGGGGCGTATTGTCATGCAATGGATCAATACCTTGTTTCCATCGCCGCAAACCTTGCAAACCAGAAATTTCTAGATGCGCTGCAATGTTATCAACGGGAAGGCGTACGGTAAAGAAAGTGATCGATCATATGCCCAAGAATATTTTTCACGGGATTCCTGAAGGACTCAATCAAGAATTGGTGGAGAAATTGATAGAACAAGACTCTTTTCGCTTGAAACGCATTGTTTCTCGTGGGCATGTTTCACCGACGGGTTTTTGGTACGACCAAGATGAACATGAGTGGGTTGTTGTCCTCGCCGGGAAAGCGAAACTTCAAATAGAAGGCCTAGAGCAGCCGGTTACGTTAAATCCGGGAGATACCTATACATTACCAGCTCACAAGAAACATCGTGTCGCCTGGACGGAGCCGAACAAAGATACCATTTGGCTTGCGGTGTTTTGGAAGTCAGTGTGAGGGGATAATGAGCTTTATCCATTGGAAAGATGCAACGGTACTATTCTTCTCTCTCCTGCCTGGTTTCCTGAGATTCGCTGACTCCTACTAACAATTCGCAAGTCCCCATTAACTCCTAGATTTGAAATGAGGAAGATTGTGGGTTTGCCTAATTGACAATAGTTTTAATATAAACTATATATACAAAAACAAATGAAAATCTTTGACCTGAAAGATGACCCCTATTTGAAAATTCTTCGTCCATTAGTGGAGGCCTATCAAGCGATTTTTCAAATGGGAGATCGGCATATTCGTTCCATGGGTCTAACGCCTCCCCAATTTGATGTGATTGCTGAGCTCGGGGGGACTCCAGGGATGACTTGTAGGGAATTGTCCCAATCGACATTGTTGGCTAAGGCCAGTCTGACGGGAATTCTTGATCGCTTGGTGGCGAAAGGATTGATTGTGCGGCAGGCGGTGCCATATGACCGGCGAGCTACCAATATTTGCTTGACTCGAAAAGGCGAGGTTCTTTATCGCAAAGTATTTCCGGCACAGGCGAATTTGATGCGTCCCTATTTTGAGAATGTCCTCACGAAGCAAGAAATAATCGTCATGCAGGATATGTTAATTCGATTACGCGAGAGTTGCCGTCAGGAGTCATCTGTATGAAAGTTATTGTAATAGGCGCCACAGGAACTATTGGGAGTCTCGTGACGAAAGAATTAGGTGCGAGACATGACATTGTCAAAGTCGGTAGCAGTCGAGGCGATGTTCAGGTGGATATGACCTCCATCGATTCTATTCGTTAAATGTACCAAACTATTGGGAAGGCCGACGCGATCGTCGCTACTGTAGGCAATGCACATTTCGGTCCGTTGGATACGCTCACTCAAAAAGAATTTGACATTGGCTTGGCCAGTTAATTTTTGGGGCAGGTCAATTTAGTCATTTTAGGGAGAGATTTCATGAATGATGGCGGATCTTTTACCCTGACGAGCGGAATCTTAAGTCAGGATCCTATCCCTGGCGGAGCGGCTGTGACGCCCATTAACGCTGCTGTGGAGGGTTTTGTCTTGGGTGCATCTATTGAGATGCCTCGCGGTCTACGGATTAATGCCGTGAGCCCAGGTGTGTTGGAGGAATCTATGGAACGGATCGGTGCATTTTTCCTAGGACATGTTCCTGTGCCAGGATGGAAAGTGGCTAAGGCCTATAGTAAAAGTGTGGAAGGACGACTGAATGGGCAAGTGTTCCGTGTATGGTAAAGTTTGTCGCTCGGCATGCTCAGTTGGTTGGGGTGATGGGTCCGTGGAAAATCTAGGATGACAGCACCTACTCTAATTTATGTTGCGGATCCTATGTGTTCCTGGTGCTGGGGCTTTGCGCCGGTGCTTGAAGAGATCACACGGCTGTATGAGAATCGAGTGACGTTTCAATTACTGTTGGGGGGACTGCGTCCAGGCAATACCGAACGATTTGATGAATCTCGACGTGCGAATATTTTACAACATTGGAAGGCGGTTCATGAACGAACGCATCAGCCGTTTAACTTCGACTTTCAGATGGGACCCACATTTACATATGACACAGAACCGGCTTCACGGGCAATAGTAGTGACTCGGAAATTGATGCCAGGAAAAGAATGGGAATATTTAAAAAAGGTTCAAGAGGCGTTTTATATGGGGAATGTAGATGTCACCGATCCCCAGATCTTGGAAGAGGTGGTTGGGAAGCTGGGAATAGATAGATCCTTGTTTGGTCAAACCTTTCAAGATCCACTGACGAAACAAGGGGTTTGGGACGAATTCGATCGAGCGCGGCAATTAGGTGTGGATGGTTTTCCAACTTTGGTGGGTCAGCATGGACAGTCGGTATCCATGCTCATGCATGGGTATCAAGATGCTAGGACTCTAGTCTCATCGATAGACAAATTTTTCGAAAAGGTGGCATGAGTCTGCTGCTTTCTTATTGATCATAGGAGGTGACGTAATGAGAATGATGAAATGGTTCATGTTTATTGGCGTCGTGTGTTGTTTGGGCCTGGGTGTGGGAGCTATCGCTGTCGCCGAAATGTCCAAATGGAATTTAGACAAAGATCATACGACTCTTAGTTTTGAGGCCGTCCACATGGTGGTGTCCAAAACCAAAGGTAAATTTACCGAGTATTCCGGTACAGTGGAAATGGATGTTGAGAAGCAGGAATTTAAAACATTTGAAGCCGTGATTCAAACGGCCTCAGTGACGACGGATCATCAAAAACGAGACGATCACTTGAGGAGTGCTGACTTTTTTGATGTGAAAACATTTCCAACGATGACCTATAAAATGAAAAACTATACTAAGTCTGGTGATCAATATACGGCGATTGGTGATTTTACATTGCTAGGCATCACCAAGGAACTCACATTAGTTGGAACGTTTAACGGAGTGGCTCAAGATCCGTGGGGGAATACACGAGCCGGGTTCACTGCCGAAGGTACGTTGAATCGCAAAGACTTTGGGATGAAATTTAGTAAATTGTTGGATAATGGGGGATTGATGGTGGGTGATGATGTCAAGCTTCAGTTGGAGATTGAAGTCATCAAAGAAAAGAAAATCGAAAAGGTGAAGCATTGACGTTGGTTTTTTTCCCGAACCGAGAGAAGTGATAAGACTTTTCCTACTATTTCCTATCTCTGTCTTCCACTCTTCATAGAGGGCTCTCCCGCCGGATTCGGCGGGGGGCACTTCTTGAAATGACATTCTTTCTTTTTCGCAGAGATCACAGCCTAGTGGTGCAAAGAATCGTTCAAATGTTGTTAAGACATATCTCTTCCTTCTTCCTTCCTTCCTTCCCGTCATTTTCGTAGTATGAGGCGGGAACCTTTTTGCATACCCCAGGTAATAATTCCCACTCAATGACGATAGGTGTTCTAAAAGGCTTCTGAGTTCGTCGAGGGGCATGGCCTGTGTCTAGTTTAATGACGTAAATGGAAAGTTATGGACTTGTGCGAAAGAAACCGGGTTTCATTCCGGCAAGCGAGCTTGTTGCTTGGCGAGTCCCGAAGGGCGCCACCGTTGTTGGCAACCATAAGGCCTACACGTTCAAGGTGGAACTCAGGGGATAACGGTATATTTTCCGGGACTCTCCAGCACAACGGACAGCGAATAACCATGAGAAGGAAGGGGATTGTCTAGTACGGACACTGAGAAGATTGTCAACGAAGTGTTTTTCTAGGGTACGGGATCGCGGCGCTTGTTGGGCGCGTGTCTACCCTTGCGCGTTACTTTTCCAAAGGAATGGTAATCACAATTGCTCCCATGACATCCCCTACTTTGAAATCCCGTTTTGGACTTAAAGGGTGCGTATTGTGGCAAGTGACACAAGCTTGTGATGTGGCGTTATCCGCATAGATAGACTGGAAGAATTTCATTTTCCCAGTGGCCACTTTACCTCGTTGTGGGACATTGGGATTCTTGATGAGCTGTTCTAATCCTTTACGCTCAAATGGAGTGGCAGGACCATTTTTTCGATAAATAGGCCAAAGGCTGATTAGTCGGAATCGAATGCCGACTCCTGATTCTGCAACAATTTTGCTGGAATAGTGGAGGAACTGTGCGGGTAGGGGAATAGCATTTTTATCTTTCCAGTCCTCTTGTGCCAGTACGATGCCTTGATCCTGCATTCGTTTGACGATATGGGTCGTATAGACTTGTCGGTCCGCCTTGATAATGCCAACCAAATAGTCCGAGACGGTGGCGGGAGCAATCCCTTGGCTAGGAATCTTACTTGCGGCTTCAAGTGACAGGCTGGAACTGACCAGTAGAATTGTCACAAATGTGAACGTCTTGACCTGAGCCAGAGGGCTTGTCCGTTTTCTCTCCATGGTGGATTATTCCTTTTTGGTGTCAGGTTGGGGTGATGGAAGAGGGAAAATAATATGACAAGTCGTTCCTTGGTTCTTTTCACTTTCCAGACGCATCTGTCCGCCTACTTTGGTGATCAGGCGATGGGCAATGGTTAAGCCCAGTCCAGCTCCCTCTCCCTGGCTTTTAGTCGTGAAAAAAGGATCAAAGACTTTGGATAAGTGTGAGGGGGTAATTCCAGTTCCTGAGTCTTTAATGACGATCTGTATTGCGTGGTCCTTGATTCCGGTGCTGACTTCCAACATTCCACCTTCCTCCATGGCTTGCAAGCTATTGTTGATAATGTTGGTGAAAGCTTGCCCCAGTTCATTAGGTTGGGCTTGCACAGGGGGCAACGGTTCAAACTGAGTATTGACAGTGATATGACTGGATGTGAATAGGACTGTTGTGGCAGACAGGACCTTTTCTAATTGCTCATTGATATTGACGCGAGTTTGTGTATCCAAAAATTGGGTGGTCATCTGACCCGTAAAGTCCCGAACTACTGATGCCATCCGTTTTCCATGTTGGATAATGCCTTTCGCGTATTCCTTGATTTTTTCGGATTCGGCCTCGTCCTGAATGGCTTCACCCAAGCCAATAACCCCGACCAACGGGTTATTCAGTTCATGCCCGATTCCGGCACTGAGAACTCCCAGGCTTGCTATTTTTTCCCCCTGAATGATTTTGTCCTGCAGCAGGCTTTCTTCCGTCAAATCTCGTAGGACAAGTCCCGCAGATGGCTCTTTATCAGGTGCAGTTTGTACGGCAAACCATCGGTACCGATAGATCCGATTGTTCAGGCGAAGTTCTTGACGATCACTATGGGAGTCCTCCAGGTGAGTGGCTACCAAAGGGTCACGGATGGATGTCGGAATATGACTGGGGAAGGAAGAGGTGGTCAAAAGCGTTGCTTGAACGTTTTGAATTTCATCGTGTAATCGTTTCTGTGTTGTTGGATCCACCCGAAGCAATTGAAATAATGGAGTCCCTATCACTTGGCCATTATTGAAGTTCAACATCTCTCTTGTTGCTTGATTAAGGTATTCAATCTGTTTCTGAGCGTCGATCATGATCACGGGATCAGGCACCCCATCTAAAATTTTTGACGTGGATTCTTGGAGGTATTTGACCTCCTGAGATTTTGTTTCGACTTGACTTTCCAGGCCGGTCACGGTTGATTCTATTTGCTCTTTCATGCGATTAATTTCCTCGGCCAGCTCTTCGATTTCATCCCCTGTGTTGATGGTGATGGGTTCATGAAATTCCCCACGGCCAATCTGGCGAGTCGCTTCTTGGAGACGGCGAATTGGTGAGGAAATACGATGGGCCGCTAGGTATCCCAAGGTGACTAGTAACCCTACCCCTAAGAGACCGAAGCCCGTGATCCATTTAGAAAAGTTTTGAATGGGACCAAATAATTCTTCTGATGACTGCCACACAAACATATGCCATGCGAGTTCATTCGAATCTTGAGTGATGCTACTGATGCTTGGCAGGGGGGCATATCCGATAATAGAGGTTTCCTGGCCACCGTGCCCGTCGGTTTGGGCGGATGTCCACCCGGCTTTCATCGGAGTGACAAGGGGAATAAGTTCATTGTCACTTAAGGACACTCCCGTAGGGAGAATGGGACAGGTTAACACTACCCCACGGCTATCAATCAGCATGACATGCCCTGTTTTACCAAATCGGATAATGTCGATAGAAGGCGAGAAGAACTCTTTTACATCATAAATTCGGCGAAGCACACCGATGGTTTTATACTGCAAGCTATCCATAATCGGAAGGGCGAGTGTGAACGTGTAGGTCCCGAGGCCTTTATTGAAGCCAATTTTGCCGATATAGGGTTGGCCTATTCCATTATGAAAGGCGCCTTTCCACCATTTTTCTTGGGCATGCAGATAGGAGGGATTGGTGTCTACGCTGGCAATGAGACGGCCGACGGTATCGGTAATGTACAATCCGCGTGTAGCTGATCGGGTGATAAGAGGGATAGGTTGCGATGGATCGACAAACGTTCCCCCTACCTGTTCTCGAAGCGGTTGGACAATGGGCCCCTGAGTAATGCGTTGGACCAGGTCGGGGTTTCTGGCCATCCATGTTTTTTGTTCTTCTTGAAGCAATAGAGCAAGGTCTGTTTGGCTGACTTCACTTAGGGCATCGCGTTGTTTTTCTAGCAATTGAATCAAGTCGGGATTTGTAGTCAGAAGTCTGGTCTGAGCCAATTCATCGCTAACCACGAAATCCAATTTCCTTGCGGTTTCTGTCGCCAGAGCCTGAAAGCTTGCTCCGTTCACTTCCTGAATGCTTTGAGTTCCCTGGTAAAAAGCGAGGAGGAGCCCAATGAGCAGAGGGAGGGTGCCCACAAGTAACATTGACAGAACTAATTTTTTCGTGAGACCTCTTTTGCCTTTAATAGGGGTTTCACTGGTGGTGGCCATATTCATATGAAATCACTTGTGAGTGGGGTCAACGGATGGGAAAACAATGGAGAAGATGGTGCCTTTCCCAACTTGGCTGTCTACGGTGAGCTCTCCTTTATATTTTCGCACGATGGAACGGACATTATACAAGCCCAAGCCCGTGCCTTTTCCTGGCGCCTTTGTGGTAAAAAACGGGTCGAAAATTTTTGGTAAGTGTTCGGCAGAAATTCCCTTGCCGGTATCGGCAATAGATACTAGAACCACCCCATTTTGGTTTTCTGCCGTGAGTGTCAGGAGGCCTTGGTTCTCCATTGCATGGATGGCGTTGATCATAAGATTGACAAACACTTGCAGAAGTTCCTCAGGCTTGGAATCGATCGTGATATGATCATGATAGTTTTGGATCACGGTGATTTCATGGAATTTTGTCGCAAACTTCGCGATTTTTAAGGCTTCATCGAGCGTTTCCTGGACGGGAACCGGAAAGGACTCTTCCGACTGCGACGCGCGGGCATAGTGAGTGATATTTTGAGAAATGGTTTGGATGCGTTGCGCGGCGTCGCGGATACTGGTTGCATATTGATGGATGCTAGCGGTGTCCGTTTCATCTTGAATAGCTTCGGCCATGGCCAGAATGATGTACAACGGATTGTTGATGTCATGTGCAATGCCGGATGCAAAGGTGCCCATGCCCGCCAATTTTTCAGCTTGGAATAATCGCGTTTGCATCAGGGATTCATGTTGGATGATGTCCCACAGCACCTTGGAGGCAGCTCCTCCCAACACTTCTGCGTTTGGATGTTTATGACGATAAATGTTTTGGGAGAAAGATGGATCACCTGTCACATCCACAATTAAGTGAATGTCGGGTTGTTGAATGAGCGGCAGGGCATCTTGAGTGGTGGGGATGTGATGCCGGCGAGCGAGTTTGAGCCCTGGTGCCTTTTCATCTTTGTCAGCAACTCCAATAAGGTGAATTCTAGGCAAGTTAAGGAAGGATTCCAGTAAGGCCCTCCCGCCTTTCCCCGCTCCAAGAATGACCACATTGATTCGTGGTTGGGTTTCAGCTTGCCGTTCGGACACGAGAGGAGTTTCTCCTTGGGTATGTGTCATGTTGCCTTATTCTTATTGTGGTGAATGTCATTGAGTTGGACCCAGGGTCGGGGGAAGCCCGTGTACCGATCGAACGGATTCAATTTCAAATAAAGTATAAAGCCCTACCAAAACTTGATAGGGCTTTAGGAAATTTTGGAGCTTTTTCCCCATTGAGTGCTGTTCCCACAGCGCCCTGAGCGCAAGCTAAAAACACCGGAAATGAGACCCGTTACAAACGAGTAATTTCTCTCTGATCAATCGCTTTGGCCACGGCCGCAGTCAGTTTTTCCTTTTCGACTGGTTTGACAAGATAATCCACGATGCCTTTTTTGATAAACCCAGTGGCCATTTCCATATCTGGGAACCCGGTCAAAACAATTAATGGAACACTAGGCCATTGTTGTTGGAAATAGTTAATGGCTTCTACTCCATTGACCTTTGGCATGCGAATGTCCGAAATAATGACATCCAAAAGAAGGGGGTTCTCGCCTTCTTTGATGGCAGCAATGGCTTTTTCGCCATCTTCGGCTTCAATCACGTCGTAGCCGGCCTTGGTTAAAGCCATCTTGATGACCTTGCGGACATCCGGCTCATCATCCACAATGAGCACACGCCCCTTAGTATTATGCCCACTAAACATGCCTGCAGTACCTTCAGTCATAATCACCCTCCTTTGTGAGATGCCCAACCAATTGTTGGGTAACAGACATAAAAAACATAAATCCGAACATGTATACAATAGTATGATTTTGCAGTATTTTCCTCATCTCAATAAAGGTTCTATCACAATCAATAAATAGTAGAAAGAGTCAATGTGTAGGGGGTTGCTATTATTCAACGCAAAGCGCAGAATTAAAAGTTCGCCCACCATTCGAGACATTTTGGCTCCAAACGTTTTCTCGTTTCTGTCTATCATTCATCATGAGGGTCACAAAAATTATTCGTTGTTGTAGGCCAGATGGTGCCTGCATGAGAGGATATTCCTAATGAAACCAGAGGAATCGTCGATGTATGGTCCTCGTGTTTTGAAGGAAGCTAAAAATACCGTATGAAGAGCAAATGCTTAAAATGGATAAGCCTTGCGCATACTCCATGAGTAAGAGAGGCAAGAAGGACAATATGAAAATCTGGATATCTTGTGTGGAGTTTTCAGTCGTGGCGGGTAGTCCAACCTCATGCCGTAATACGGCAAGTAGGTTTGGGAGAAGTTATTCCATTACAACAGCACTAGGAAATTCAAGAATCTCTTGCTAGAAAGGTATATTCAAAACAACGACGCATCCTTCGCTCGCTCCAACAGAATTCCCCTTTGCCTTCCACTAGCCTTCCTCTTTGTTTTTTGCTCTGTCCTATTCTTTTCATTCGTCACAATAAAGGCCCCTGTATTTTACAGGGATTTAGGAATGGAAAAAAATCCATAACCGAAAAGCCATTAAGAAAGGACAGAAATACGGGGATAATGCGGTCAAGCTATTTCAGGGTATAGCTCTTCCTGAGCCAGGGGCAGTCTCAACAATTGACAATTAACGTTAGGACGCGGACGCTGTGCTGGATTTGCTGGGGTGGGTGAATTGAGAAACAGGAATGTGGCTTGAAAAAACTTGCATAAGTCCGAAGTCTTCATCTTCTTGTTCGAGAACGGGAGTCAAGGCGAGGTCGGTATAGGCGTTTTTGTTTGGGTCAGCCTTGACCTGTTTTAAAATTGATTGAAACCTCCAGACCAACAGTCCCCATTTAAGCCCTGTTTGCCATACTTCAAAAACCCGCTTTGGGTAAAACCATAGCGGGTTTTCTCGTGGAAGGGTTGGACGTCGCAAGGCTCGAATTTTGCGGCGAAAGATGCCACCTTCCAGTGGGTGTACACCTTCAATGGTCGTGCAGCCATAAAACCATGTGAGCAAAGAGGTCACCTTGTTAATATTTTGCCCTTTGGCAGCAGCTCGGCGAATCACTGTTTCCACATGTTCTGGTGTGTAATATTGTCTCCAAGCTGTTTGGTAGACTCGTTGCCAGATCTCTTTGGACATAATGGGGTGGGTGACTGTGACATGTTCTAAATCATAGAAATTCATATCTGGCTCCATCAACACACCCTGCTGGTCAAGTACCTTATGATCTTCTGACCCTGGCAGTGGCGTAAGACAGAAAAACTCCAGACAATCTAACGGTATTTCATTTTTGATAATTTCGATATCACGAGCAATGGTTTCTGGTGTGTCGCCAGGAAATCCCAGGATGTAGCCGGCGACGGTGGTGCAGCCATGGTCTTTCCACATTTGGGCCATTTTGCGGTATTCCCAAATTTTATTCTGACGCTTTTTTGCACCAACCAACGAGTCGGGGTTGATGTTTTCTAACCCAATGAACACATTGCGACATCCTGCTCTGGCGCATTTTTCAATAAATCTTGGAATTTTATGACAGAGTGTATCAACTTGAATCGTAAACGAAATGGGAAGGTGTTCGTTTTCACGCATCGCAATGAAGCGATCTAAAATGGCTTCCCAGTCCTTATTTCGTGCAAAGTCATCGTCAGTAATAAAAAACCGACGGATACCTTGCTGTACATTCGCTCGAATGAGGGCTTCAATGTCCTCTGCCGACCGCCAACGCGATTTTCGACCTTGCACATTGATAATCGTACAAAAGCTACATTGGAATGGGCAGCCGCGGCCGGCATCAAAACTCGTGAGGCGACGAAGTGTCTTGTTAATAATGTGGGCGGGCAGAAAAGGCGACGGGGCTTCTTGGAGACTGGGGAGTTGGTCCATCACGTTGTAGAGCGGTTTGAGTCGATGGTGATAGGCGTCTTGGAGAAATACGTCCAGATGTTCTTCGGCTTCTCCTGCATACAGGGTAATCCCCTTGTCCATGGCTTGCTGTATGTCAGGTGGTAAGGTAGGCAGCATGGCTAAGCAACCACTAATATGAAACCCACCAATCGCCACGGGAATATTGGCCTGGAGGAAATGATCGGCCAAATCTACCGCATGAGGAAATTGATTCGTTTGTACTCCAACCAATCCGACCAGTCCATTCCCCGATTCCTTAATGGATTGAATGATTGTTTTGATGGGCAGCACCGTGTTCGTTTCATCGTAAGGCTCAACGACTAACTCAACATCTTCTCCCAGAACGTGCCGGTTGGCACAATCGAGAACTAAGCCATAGAGGGCGGCTAAGGTGTTGGAAGGAATCGAAGACCGTAGCCATTGGATCACATAGCCATCATCATCATAATGCGAAGGCTTGATGAGGACGAGTCGAAAAGTTTTTCGTATGGTCATGGGCAACAGGATACGGGAGAGCAGAAGAACGTCTCGTGATTCATTCTCAAAACCTGCTTTATTTGGATGTGGAGATTTTATCCTAGGGAAGAATCATCAATGGGTCAATAGAGATTGAAATATGAAACGTATGTAGGAGTCTCTTGGTTTCTGGAGAAATTTGTGGAGACATGCAGGATCTCGTGAAGGTTTTTTTCCTAGGGATTAGGGAGATGAGGTTGCGATGGATTTGGGGGGGTAAAGGCTTCTGGGATTCCCAAGGGAAGAGATTCAACATAGAGAGATGTTGAAGGGAATGCGAACGCGGTTCCGTGACCTTCTACAATCTCCTTGATCTTATAGGCCAAGGCTTCTTTTACCGCTAACCACTCCCCCCAAACTGTCGTTTTGGTAAAACAGTACAACATGATATCAATGCTCGAAGCACCAAAGGTATCTAAAAAGACAAACGTTTTGGTCTTTTTCGGGTCGGTTTCAAAATTCGGATGGGAATGAAGGTACTCAGAAATGTCTCGAATGATTGCTCGTAGTTGATCTTGAGTGGTTCGGTATTCTACACCAATGCTCCAATAAATCCGGCGTTGAGTCATGCGAGAATAGTTAATGAGTGCTTCGTTGGCGAGTTTGGCATTTGGGATGGTGACGAGCGCTTTATCAAACCGCCGAATTTTTGTGGCTCGAAAGCCGATCGCTTCCACATTCCCTTCGACATCAGGCGATTTGATCCAGTTGCCTTTTTCAAATAGACGATCGAGAAAGATGGTAAGCCCTGCAAACATGTTGGCAATAAAATCCTGAGCGCCGAGGGCCACAGCCATGCCTACCAGCCCTAAGCTTCCCAGTACGGCTGCCACATTAAACCCCCATTCCTGAAAAATTGCGGCGATTCCCAAGCAGACGATAATGGCCTTGATCAATTTCACAAAGAAGCCTTTTACTGTTTCGTGCATGCTTTCACTGCCGAAAAGACCAATGGCTCGGTCGAAGAGGGATGAGAGCGGATCTACCACTCGATAAATTGCCCAGAAGAGGGTTAAGGCAATAAGAGAACGTACCAATTGCGCGAGTAGATGAATGGCCGTGTCGGATAACGTGACAAATTGTCCTGCGAAATAGAGTCCAATTACGACAAAGGCAAATTCAAGCGGATGTTCGAGCGCAGCAATGACCTGATCATCCACATCGGTTTCAGTTTTTTTTGCGAGCAATTTGAGTGACTTCATGGTGGTGCGAAAAAATATTCGTCTCGCAAGAATAAAGAGGAAAAAGATCCCCATGGCCTGAAAAATTTCACCTAGGTTCGTTCCGAAGACCCCAATGTCCCAGACTGCTTGAATCTCTTTTCCGAATCCTTCAATCATTTAGTGGTGTTCTTTCGTGAGAGGCACTCGCAAAGGTCAATGCTATGCTAGAGGTATGAGGTAAATGTGTGCCATGTATGGGCTTCAAGTGGTTTTGAGCCCTATTGAAGCTGTTTGCAAAATTTGGCGAAAGTTTGACGTTTTGCTTTACTGACTGTGGGATAATGCAAGTCCAGCTTTTCAAGGGTTTGTGTAATAATTTCTGCGACACACATGCGCATGAACGGCTTATTGTCCGCAGGAATGGCATACCAAGGAGCCCAAGGTTGCGAGGTCGCATTGACGGCGGATTCATAGGCAGCCATGTATTTTTTCCAGAGTTTCCGTTCTTCAAGGTCTTGTTGGGAAAATTTCCAATGTTTCTCTGGCTCAGTCAAGCGCGAGAGCAGTCGCTGGCATTGCTCGTCTTTTGAGACATGAAGCCAAAATTTTAAAATAATCGTTCCGTTGCGGGCTAGGTGAAGTTCGTGATTGCGGATTGATTCATAGCGTTCTTCCCATATGTGAGGGCGAATGGGCATGGGGAGTTTCTGGTTTTTGAGATATTCGGGGTGAACCCGAATGACTAACACCTCTTCGTAGTAACTGCGGTTGAAAATACCAATACGACCTCGTTCTGGAAGACGGCAGGAAGTGCGCCATAAAAAATCATGATCTAGTTCCAGATGTGTGGGCTGTTTGAATGAGAAGACTTGACAACCCGCAGGATTGATTCCTTTCATCACTGCGCGAATTGTGCCGTCTTTCCCAGCGGCATCCATAGCTTGGAAGATGAGTAATACAGAAAAACGATCATGGGCATATAGGCGGCGTTGCAAGTCACCTAATCGTTTGATGAATTTTTGTAAGCGATTTTCACAAAGCTTTTTGCCCGGTGCTGACTTGGGAGGCTGGGTATGAGCGCCATCGGACCGAAACGAATTGTCGGTCGGTACGAGGTAGGGGTGAGGAATAGCGTCAAACATGGTTGGCTAGCGTGGAAAAAGTGGTGGATGAAGGAGGACATCTACAATGTGATGTCCTCCTCCTTCTTCTTTCTATTAATTGGCCAAGATAAACGTTATTTTCATCGTGACGCGATATTGCACAATTTTGCCTTTTTCAATCTTGACAGATTGATCTTTAATCCAAGCCCCTGAGACGTTTTTAAGAGTCTTATTTGCACGTTTGATCCCTGCAGCCATCGCATCATCAAAGCTTTTTGGGGAACCGGCAATGATTTCGGTGACACGAGCAATAGTCGCCATCTGAACCTCCTTGGATAAGAAATAAATATGTGGCACTTACGCATGAAGGTAAGGAAATCACCTTGTGCCATCGTGCCTGAGGGGGTTGAATACAGAAGTATAGAGAAAATTCTAAGAGGAGATTCTACTGGAATTCCAAAGTTCTAATCAAACTGGGTACTGAAGAGGGTAAAAGAAAACGCCTCGTACGTCAATCAATATCAGGGTTTGAACAAGCACCTTTTCTCATTTTAAAAAGATACAGTGAAGAGAACTATCCTATGGTTAGAAAGAAGTTGTGTTTTGTTTCCTAGACACCTTTAAGGATTATGATAGGATAACAAGGTCATCAATTCCCTCGAAAAAAGGAGTCTAATTATGATGAGGTTTCAAGGAATGATTTGTATCATAAGTGTGGTTGGGCTCGCCGGGTGTGCGAACTCTATGCCGGAGGGGACATCACACCAGGCCGCCTTAGGATTAGGGATTGTAGAAGGAACGAAAGGGTACCAACAGCTACAAGAAGACCCAACGATGAGAAATGGGGTGGTCACAAAGGTTCGAGGCCAAGTTCATCGTATTGAAGGAGCTGCGTATGTGGTGTCCACTAAATCCCAAAGCGAAGTTCGGGTCCCAGTTGATGAAAATACGGAGATTGATCGACCTGCCCATAAGGGGGATTGGATTGATGCCTATGTGAATTACGCTGGACGCGCGATATTTATCCGAAATGTCGATGATCAGGTTGAACTAGAATAAGCAAATCCTTCATTCCCCCTCTCACACTCCTGGCCTTCCCATGTTTTGTGGGAAGGCGATTTCATATTATTAATAGCAATTTCCTTTGTACTGTAAGCCCATGAGTCTCGAATCTATGATGGGCTTTATACTGCCACAAGCCTCTGTTCGAAAACAGAAATGGTTTCTGCGAAATTCCCGCTAGCCATCTCATACGTCATGTATGGAATCAGGTTTGGGGACTTCGACTTCCATTCCGGGAAATTCATCACGAAGCGTCATGGCGAAGGCTAAGGATTGTCGTTCTTCCCCGTGGACCACAAATACTTTGTGTGGGAGTGGTGTGATGGCGCGTACGTATGACAGCAAATCGTTGCGATCAGCATGGGCGGAAAATCCGTTAAGCCGAACCACTTGCGCACGTCGTCGTGTAGGTTTGCCAAAAATTGGTACCGTATCCCATTCCTCCACAAGTTTCCGTCCCAGAGTATGCTCAGCTTGAAACCCTACGATTACAATGACATTGTCTTCGTCTTCAATGGCATGTTTGAGATGATGGACCACCCGCCCGCCTTCGCACATACCTGAAGCGGAAATAATGACGCAGGGTCCCTTCCGTCGATTCAGGAGTTTGCTGTCTTTCGCCGTTGAGATAAATTTTATGTACTTGGCGGAAAAGATATCACCTTTGGATGTAAAGGTTTGATAGGTTTCTTCATCATAACATTCTGGATGTTGGCGAAAGACTTTCGTCGCTCTAAGAGCCAAAGGAGAATCGATGAAAATCGGGATAGGGTCGACTTCCCCATTCTTAACCAACGTCTTAATGCGCATGATGATATCTTGTGTGCGACCAACAGAAAATGCCGGAACAATGATTTTACTTTTATGTTGAATAGCATGTTGGACCAGTTGTTTAGCCACATCTTTCCGGCGATCTTCTTCGTCACTGTGTAAGCGGTCACCATACGTAGATTCAATGATCAGGGCATCACAAGGCGGAGGGGGATGTGGATCACGGAGAATAGGCATATTAGCACGGCCCAAATCTCCGGAAAAAAGCAGAGAGGTCGAATGTCCACGATTTCTGTGCTGAAGCCAGATCGCCGACGATCCAATAATATGGCCCGCATCATGAAACCTAGCCGTCACATTCGGGGAGAGGGCGACTGGTTGTGTATAGCCAGCTCCGTGAAATTGCTTAACAATTTTTTGCGCATCATCTCTTGAGTAGATCGGGCTCACACATTTCCGCCCTCGACGATGTTCGAGTTTATTCACGTATCGACAATCATTTTCTTGGATACGTGCAGAGTCAGCCAGCAGAATTTCGGTTAAGTCGGCAGTGGCGCTGGTCATATGAACGCGACCTTTATATTTCCCTTTGGCCAACATGGGGAGGGCGCCGGAATGATCAATGTGCGCGTGAGAAAGACAGACCGCATCGACGGATTTAGGATCGAACCCTAAATGCTGATTGCGTACTCGGGCTTGATCGCGTTGGCCTTGGAACATCCCACAATCAAGCAGGATTCGAGTCTTGCCAGCATCAACCACATGTCGACTCCCTGTGACGGATCGAGCTGCGCCGTGAAAAGAAATTTTCATGAATGAATCCCCTCTTGATGTTCTCTGACAATAATTCCCCAGGCTTCAGCAGCTGTTTCGGCGTAATGGAATAGTGATAAATCCTTCTGGCTAATCAGACCATAATCCACCAATTTCTTCCAATTGATCAGATCTTCCCAATAGGATTTTCCGATTAACACGACAGAGACGTCCTGGACTTTCCCTGTTTGTAGCAGAGTCAAGGTTTCGAAGAGCTCATCCATGGTCCCAAATCCGCCAGGGAACACCACCAGGGCCTTCGCTCGGTTCATGAAATGCATTTTGCGAAGGGGAAAATATCGAAACTGAAAACAGAGGCTTGGGGTAATGTAGGGGTTTGGCGTTTGCTCATATGGCAGGGAAATATTCAGTCCGATGGATTTGCCCCCCACGTCGGCGGCTCCTCGGTTGCCGGCTTCCATGATCCCGGGCCCTCCCCCAGTGACGATCACGTATTCACAGCGTCCGTCTAATTGGCAGGCTGAAGATACGAGGCGGCCGAACTCGCGCGCTTCATTATAATACGGGGATAATGTCAATTGATTTGTGGCGATGGCCACAGCCTGTAGTTTGTCAGCATCGTTGGGAGATAGCGCCAAAGCTTCTTCTGCCTCGGCTAATTTCGCTTGTGCGGCTTGTGGTTCAAGAAGACGAGCACTGCCGAAAACAACAATTGTGGAAACCACGCCTTCATCTTGTTGGATGAGCTCAGGTTTAAACCATTCCAGTTGGAGTCGAACCGCGCGGAGTTCGTCGCGTTGAAGGAAATCTGAATCCAAGTCCGCTCGCTTATACGCTGACAATAATGGGGAAGTGGGAGGGAATGGTTGAGTTGGTTCTGTCATAGAAAATATTGAAGCAGAAAAAGAGGGATGTTATGCGAATTATAAAGATCTTGCCCACGAATGGAAACTGTGAAAGATAACGTTTTTGAAAATTTCAGTGATGATGCAGAGAGGCCCTGGTGAAGTTTGGTGCTCCTCGTTACAATTCATACGATGACTCTATTTGATAACATTCTTGTTTGGATTCATCTGACGACGTCGACTTTTTGGGTTGGAGGCATGCTCTTTCTCTCGCTTGTCGCTGTTCCCCTCCTGAAGAAGGCTTCCGATCCCGCTTCTGCCCAACGTGACTTTATCAATTTGGCCAAGCGATTCCGATTGCTCGTTTGGGGCGCGCTGGCACTTCTCATCGTGACAGGGACCCTACTTCTCTCCAATCATGTAGATCTCTCCGAATCACTAGAGAATTGGCCACCCGCCTTATTGGTCAAACTAACTCTCGTTCTTTTGCTTATCCTCGTGTCAGTTGTTCACGATCAAATCATTGGCCCAAGAGTGCGACGACTCAAGCGCAAGCTAACTTGTGAATTGGTTGTTCTCGAAAAACTCCTACTCGGAATTTCTCCAATTATCGGAAAGCTCACTCTGCTGCTAGGCTTAGCGATTCTTCTGGTGGCTGTCTTTTTGGTCCGTATGTAGCCCCATCCTTGAAATGAAAATCTCCCGAGACTTTTCAATTTAAACTAATCAACTCATTGTTTGGCTTGACGGATTTTTTACATTTAAAAATGTCTTCCAAGAGACAGGCTTTTTTACTGTTTAGTTATAGAACCTCAGGGACAGTCTGCCTATGAAATGAGATTTCATAATAATGGATTCATTTTTTCTGGAATTTTCCCCATTGAAAGAACACATTGAATAGTCAATGACTGGGCCTCATTTTAAAAAAGGTGGGTAAGAATTTTAGAGGAAGCATGAACCATTCCATCATGATGTTCTCCGAGATGAATATTTTGGAGGTGTTATGAAAAAACCTCACTATCGTTTTCGTGGCGGTCTTGTGCAACAACCCTTCGTTGAACCTTGCTGCGCCGCCTGGAGAAATGATGCCGTCGTCGGAGACTTTGGCGTTGAGAGAAACGTGGCAGAAGGATCCCGTTGCTGCCGTAGGGTGTGAGTGGGGAGATAAAAGTATAATAACAATTTTGGGGATTGTGGGCTCTCTATTTCAGGAGGCCCTTCGCCACCAATTCTCTTTTTCGATATTACCTCGCTGATAAAGAATTTTCGTTTAATGCGAAGTCATTAACTGGAGGACTTTCTTTTTGTGTCTATCCATCCGTAATCTTAGGAAATATTAAAGTGGATTCGATTAAATTGATTCCAAGGGGTTGTCGTGCTTAGACAGATGATAGGGATCCGGATGGCAAGATGGTTGCTCTCATATTTTAACTGTCTCAAGGTGAAAAAGAAGGAAAGGTTGAAACGTAGTTAGCATTATATTCGAGAATTTTAAATGATCTAGTTACTGTTGGAGTTGGCTGGAACCTATCGAGAGACGATGCAGACGAATGGTTTTTGGTCATTGGCCAAAATTTCGAATTGAAGTTTCAGGAAGGATTTTTCACGCCTGCAGAGAAAATTCAATTGAGACGAGAGAATAACCAATGAAAAAAAGGAGAGGGCGACAAACCCACTCCTTTTTTTTGAGTGAAGGATATAGATTTTTGTTTTTAGAATCGATTCCTGTGTTTGTCGCCAAATCCTCCGCCACCCCCGCCACCAAATCCATCGCCGCCGCTACGTGGGGCTTGTGGCCGGGCTTCGTTGACGGTCAAAGTGCGACCACCAAACTCTGTGGCGTTCAACGCTTCAATTGCGGCTGTGGCTTCTTCTTGTGAAGACATCTCCACAAATCCGAATCCCCGAGATTGGCCGGTAAATTTGTCGCTAATAATGTTGGCTGATGCTACGGTCCCATGTGCCGAG
>JAJDBR010000108.1 GCA_029261275.1 Nitrospirales bacterium | reverse complement strand
TATGTGCGCCCCTCCCCAAACATAAAGAGGTTCCCGAATGAGAAAGTTTTTCCCTCGAGGTACCTGGCATTCGAAACTATGATTGGAACAAATTGTTAGCGCCTTTTGTATGGCCTTTGTATCATCAGCGATACCGTTTCCAATTGCTCCAAAAGAAGAAATATCAATGGCTGAGTTTTGTAGCACTTTCCTTTCACCCATGTTCAAGCTCATTGCGTGGCTTGTCGGTAAACAACTAATGATTAGCGCTCCAACAACAGCCAAATTAACAAGTGTTGTTTTAAATTGGTTGTTTGAAAAAAAATGATTTTGGAGACTACCATCACACATTAGTAGTCCTTCCTTGAAAAATGAGAGTTGATCTAGATATCTGGTAATGTGCATAAATTTTTCGTGAATGAAAAATACACATGCTTGTCTTCGTTATGGATCTGGTATCAGAAGTTAGCCTCTCACCTATCAGTGAAAAATGAAACGGCGAAGAACCCGAGAAATTTTCCGCAGAACAGAAAATAGATCCCGCCTGTGGAGAACAAGGGCGTGGCTATGAAGACGCAGGGTGCTATTCGCGACAACACGTTCTTTTAGCGAAATGTGTTGTGGTTTGTTGGCCGATTTGGAATTGCTCCATTTATTGAAAACAGTCAGCGCTTCAGAAAAACTAAATGTGATTGTCTGACTCGTGTTCTGAGAAGAATTTCCCTGAAAAGGAGCAAGTATCGTCAATCCAACGCCATGGTTTGACATGTCGGACAATACGTCCAGGCGGTCATCGATCATCGCAATGTCTTGGGGGTGATATCCTAGCTCAGCTTTGATAAGAGGCAAAATGAGGCTCTTTTTCATACCCCCAATTATGGTTGACAAAATTGGATGATATTTTTTTGCGCAAAACCATAGTTCTTGGGCAGAATAGCACTGAGCAATGTGAGTTGAATCAATTCTCAAAAATTCTAAAATTTGTTCCGCTTCTGCTTTATGACGGTGGGTTAATACCGCAATTGTTTGGCCATTATTAGCTATCTCTTGACCAATATTGTCTTCGTGAAGGAGATAGCAGATCTGGTTGGCCTGATTTTCAGGCCAGCTATTTGTGATGAGAACACCATCGAGATCCACCAACAATAACTTCTTGCTTTTTTGTTCAGCAGCACTTGTCATTTACATGATTTTGCTCTATCCAGCTTTTATATTCATGCCAGTATGGGCTATTTCTTGACCACGGGAAGTATTGGACGCTACGTCCAATGAAAATATCAGGTCGTATACTTTCTTCTTGAATCAAGTCGCTGGCATCCGCCCACGCGAGCACTGCTGTGTTAATCGATTGAGCGCCTGTAGTATGGAGGATATGCATGGCAGTTCTGAGGGTTTTGCCTGTCTCGATGACATCGTCAACGAGTAACACACGTTTCCCATCTACTATTGGGGTGGATTGCGGGGTCACCCTGGATAAGGATGAAAGCCAACGTGTGAAATATTTGATCGGAATATTGAGGCCGGGAGTGTGATACCAATATGAAATGAGTGCGCGTAATCCAGGAATCCTTGAAACTTTTTCTTTGACCATACTGGCTTTCCTTTGAATCAGTATGGTTTCTAGGGGAATTTTGAGTTCTGTGGAAATAACCTTCGACATTAAGGTTGCGCCGTGGGCGATACTAATGAGTATTTCAGGCGGGTTCGATAATGCGGACACACGATAAGCAATCTCTCGACTAATGGCGACAGCCTCATCCATTGTCATGAATAGGGGTTCCTGAGTGGTAGCGAATTTTTCTACTATGCTTGAGTCCTCTAAAATAATCCTGCCATTTATTTCGCTTTTGTTTGGGAGCATTCTGGAACCTAGAATTGCTTAAGCCATGTCATGCTAAGGTAAAGTTGTATCCATTCAGTTGCTTCATATTAAGAAAAGACCAATACAAGAAAGTTCGTGCGTCCCTTTTTACGGGTTAACAATTACTGAATTATGGCTTTTTCCCCATCTACTTGTCTTCCCGCGCATGGTTTTATTCTTTACCTTAGGCCTTAGGTAAATTCATCCCATTTTGATGAACGTGGCTTGGGTTTTAAGTGGAAATGGGTGTTCTATAGCCCACGTTGATCTCGGAATGAATGTTCTTCCTAAAAACGGCAGGTGAATAACAATTCTATCTAAAGCGTGTTTCCTGTTGTAGCCTTTTATGTTGATAGCAATATAGGTTTTACGCTATGCCTTCGCTCCAAGATGATCTAGGTGAGACCACCCCATAGATTTCTCTCAATCAATACGCCGTTCGAGGAGTTAACTCCTACTTTGAGGGACCCGTCTTTCTTTTGTCACGGAAATCGAGCCAATCATTTTTGTTAGTCAATAATTTTGAGATTTTTGGGGAGTAGCAATTTGAAATGGTTTCATCCATTTTCTGGAGGGAAACGACTTGTGGATGAATGGGGTTAAAATACACTATGTTTTATTGTTTATCAATCGATTTGGCTATTCCTTTCTATTTCTCTTAATGATGATTTGGTTAAGAGGTTTAGAATAAATTAAGAGTAACTACCTAATTTGGGAATTATTTTTTAGCTATCTTTGGTTTCTAGTAGTGAATTGTCCTAGGGTTATATTTTAGTCAATAGTCGACGGGCTTCTTCTGCGTTTTCCAGTTCTGATGGCTTTTGTACTGCTTTCTCGAGATGTTTTTTCGCCACGACTCGATTCCCTACCTTCAATGCCATCAATCCAAAATGATAATTGATTAATGCGTGATCGGGGGCCTTGGCCAGCGCTTTTTTTGCTATGCTAGCGGCCTTCGTATAAAGACCAGTCTTGTAATAGACCCACGCTACCGTATCAAGCAGAAGGGGGTTCTGCGTTGTGGTTTCAAAGTCTTGGGTCAAAGACAGGGCCGTTTCTAAGCTCTGATAATCACCCTTTTTGTCCGCAAGCAGGTAGGCCAAATTATTCGCCGCCAATATATTTGTCGGATTATGACGAAGGATTGCTTCATACGCTCTAATCGCTACGTCAACTTGGCCATTAGCTTGAGAATACGAGGCAAGGCTCTTTAACAGGACAAGGGAGTTTGGATTCTGCGTTAAGGCGCTCTTGAGAATATCTATGGCTTTGGCCTTTTTGCCGTCTGACCAATGGAGCGAGGCCCAATCCTTCCAGGCCTCAACCCATGTGGGATGCACCTGGGTTTGTCTCTCATACGCTGAGAAAGCCGCAGTCTTATCTTTTAATTGCCACAAAACTGCTCCAAGAAGCCCAGCGGCAAAGGGGTGGTCTGGGTATTGGGCGATAATCTTCTCAAGATAGGCCTTGGCATACTCTGGTTGTTTTCTTTCTAGATACACTTTGATAATGGCTGCCAAAGGGGGCAACGCATTGATGTTGGCGTGTTGTGCCCGACTAAATGCCTGAATAGCCTGATCCCACTGTTGACGATCGACAGCTAAAAGACCTGTGGCAAGATCGACTTGATAGTCGGACGTTCCAGCATTCTTGAGGCGAATGATAAGGTCGGCGGCCTCTGACCATTGTTGCCGCGACAACTTCAATTGGAAGAGATTCCATAGGATTTCCCTTTGTGCGGGATTTAACTGAATGCTGGCTTCCAGATCCTGTTGATCGTTTTTAAGTGGCTTATCCGGTGGTCGGAGGCTCACCAATGTCGTGTAAGTCTCGATTGGGTGGTGCTGGTGTTCTTCGAAAAGGCTTTCCGAACGGGTTTCGCCCATTTGTTGATTCTGTTGGGCAAAGGCCAACGCACCCAGTTCCACTTCCGCTTTCAGCCCCTGACTCCTTTTCCCCTCTTTGGCAACAACCGGTTCAAGCTCGACACCAGCTTTTCGGTGACCTTGGTTTTGATTGTGGGTGTCGTGAGCGGAAGAATTAATTTGCGCCAATCGTTCCGTGGCCATTTGGTAGGTTGCATCCAATTCAACCGCCTTCGAATAAAGGTTTAAGGCGTTTGGCCAATTGCCTTCTTTTTCCCAGACCTGACCTAATAAATACAACACGTAAGGGTCTTGGGGGTCAATTTTGAGTGCATTCCTTAGGGCCATCCGAGCTCTAGGAAAATTTTCATCCTGAATAAGATCCTTGGCCATCTCCACATAAGAGGATTTTCTTTCAGCTGCATTGCCACATCCGCCGAGGAAAAGCGCAATAAGAAAAATCCCACACCATCGTTCAAGCATAATTATTATCCCCAACTCCTACCTTTTTTGGTAAGAACCGGCTGGGTCAAGCAAATGGACACGGAAAAAAACCATTGAATAGTGAAGTAGGCGAAAGAAAATCCAGCCCTGATCGGGATAGGACGCTATTATCATGACCGCGCTGTTTTAAATCAATAGCGGTTTACCTGGTAAAAAAACTCCTTCTTGCTATACCAATGAGTCCTATAAGGCCGGTGCCAAGCAGCAATACGGAAGTCGGAATTGGAGTAGGGGCAAATCCATTAATGGTTTCCCTAACATTGAGGTCAATCGAAGGTAAGTTCAACCCTTGAATTCCAAGGCTTGCATTATTGTCATTAACGTGAAGGTTGTTGAAAGAGATGTTCACATGAGAATTAAAATTTCCTTCAGAATCTGGTACCTCAAACGCCAACACTTCAAATGAAGCTACGGTACGATTGTTGTTTGCACCTGTATCCACAGCAATGGGAGGATTGACGATTAACGCCCATACTAGATTAAAAGGCAGTAAAGCCAGAAGAACCGAAACTGAAAAAAGGACAAATTGAAGTTTCCATCTCATGAAAATTCTCCTTAAGGTACATAACCCTAACACCAATAGAAATTAAAGCTATGTATCGTTGGAAATTAACGATTTATAAGGGAGGCTGTCCTCTATATCAGGTTATTTTCCTTTAACCAGACCACCTATTTCGTTTTCAGCGAGATATTCTGAGCTAATTGAACAAACGAGATAGATAAATCTACGGGTCGATTGGGTAATCGGATCCCCTGCACTCCTGGAGAACAAGGAATTATATTAAGAAACCGAATGAGAGGTACCTGTTGGAGGGGGAGGCAATTCAAAAATATGAAAAATGCCCAGCAAGTAATTAAGGAGATAAAAGGAAAATAAAAACACGGAATGAAAATTATATTATCCTGACGAGCCCATCAATAATATAAATTATGATAAGAATGGGTCGTTTTGGATTGTTTGAAAAATAGAATAGACTAATTTTAATAAGCAAGATAAGCGCCATTGTATTATTTAAATACAAAGCGGGACATTATAGTTAAATTGTTAAAAAAAACAATAGCTTAAGTCTATAATTTAATAATTTTTGGTTAAAAGGCATTCTTGGCATATGCATTGAAAAGAGAACAGTAATACTACGTAGTAATTGGAACAGTAACAAGGAATGCCCTGTTCCATATGGAGTTTTTTAGAATTCGACCTTATTTTTTGATCGCGTAGGATTCTACATACAGTAAATAATTATTTCTGGGTTCAACTTTTTCTGCTAGGGCAATATGGTGTGTTTGATGTAACTGCCACCTAGAATAAGGTTGCACATCATATCTGTATTGTTGAAAGCCCGAGGGGATGGAAGCGTATCCAATCAGTCCTTTAGTGAATTAGCCAAGATATTTTATTATGGTTTCAGTCGTTTAAACGCTACCAATTCAAGAAACTTTCAGGGCCTTTTCGATATCATCCACAATTTGAGAGGTGAGGGGTTTTTGTTTTGGAGCATAGCGCGCAATGACTTGTCCTGTTCGATCAATGAGGAATTTTTGAAAGTTCCATTTGATTTTTCCTTTAAACGCTGTGTCCTCTGTCAGGTAGCGATATAAAGGATGCTTCTGATCACCAAGAACCGTGATTTTACTGAATAGGGGAAACTCCAAGGAATATTTGGTGTAGCAAAATTCTGCAATCTCTTTGTTGTCTCCCGGTTCTTGTTTTCCAAAATCATTTGCTGGAAATGCCAAGATTGTAAAGCCTTGATCACGATATTGTTCATACAGTTTCTGGAGACCTTCGTACTGTGGTGTGTTCCCACAAAAACTTGCGGTGTTGACAATCATGACGACCTGCCCTGTGAACTCGCGTAATGCGCGAGGCTTTCCGTCAATATCATCCATGATGAAATCGTAAATTTGTGTAGATGAGGCTTCTTGATTCGCGTGCCCTTGAGATGTGGAAGAGGTGAGAGAAGTTGGTGGTTGAGCCAATGCCTTTTCACCAAGCAAGGCAGAGTAACTCATGAAAGCGATGACTGACAGGTTGAGTGAAATCGTTTTGTGAGCCAAGGTGCGAATGTGGGACATGTCGAATCCTCCAATGAATAGGATGAAGGCTAGCTCTCTGAATGACTAGTGTAATGCTCTTGTTTCTTTGAGTGCAAACAAAGAAATGTGTAGGGTTTTGGCGTGTGGATCAAAGCCAAGACCGTCAGGAGTTGTATTCACAGATTTATGAGGGAGGGGTAATCCATGGATATAATTGCGCTAAAATCTCACGTTTTTTACCTATTCCACCGATGAATTTTTTGAAATTCTTCTCGACATACAGAGCTAGCGCCGGAAGGGATTGAATTTCCAGTTCGCCGGGAATGAGAAAATTTTCCTGAACGTTCATTTTACATATCACGAGATGGTCTCCAACTTCCGCCTGGAGGAGTTTGAGTTCCGTGAGAAGGGCCTCGCAATGGCCACAGCCAGGTTGCCAAAACTCTATTAAGACCGGAACCGAGGCATTCTCGATGATCTGATCAAACTCATGATCCGCAATATCCTGAATCATGTGAGCGAGCGAACATTCTTGTTGGAAATGGACCGGGTCACAAGGCTGTCTTACGACTCTTCGAGGATTTCGATCGAATTGCCAAAATCATCTGTTACGTAGACGGACTTGAGTCCATCTCGGTGGGTGACCAGTTCTCCAAATTTGTTGGCGTCTGGGCGGGTGAGGGCAAAGTGAGACGGGTGTTCCTTGGGGAGGACCAGCGCTAATTTGGCATTGGCAAATTCCAACAAGGCCCAGGTCTTGTCCACGTACTCCACGTTACAGTTAAATCGTGAGGTATACCATTCCAGTCCTTTCGCGATGTCCGGGACCGAAATGGCGATGTGATGGATGTGATCAAGTGTTCGCTTTTTGTGCGGAAGTTTTTTTGTGCTGATTTTCTTTTTGGAGGGACGTGAGGCCATGTCAACGTATGCTTTGTGTAATAATCATATTGCTTGAAGCCTATTAATCGATTGTGGTCGAGATGATCAAAATTGCGAAATGTGCTCCACTAGCATTTTTGAGACTTGGCTGAGATTAAACGGCCACGCATAATTTAGAGTGCTGTGGGGATGCCGTTTACGCAGTTCTTCCATTTCTTCGGGAATTTCATATTCCGAATGAGACCCACCGGGTGTGAACATTGTTGAGACCACGGTAATGGATTGCGCGCCTTGTTGAATTAGCTCTTCAACGGCTTGTTCTAATGTTGGGCCACAAAACTCATTATAGGCTAATGCGAATAGATCTCCGTTCACCATAGGTTTCATGGCTGCTCCTAAAGCTTCGAGTCCGGCCTGGTAAGGGTCCGTTTCTGGTGTACGGGGCCAGGTCCGAATTTTCGTGTCTAATTCTAGCTCTTCCGCAGACATGGGTTGCCCTGCTGCACGACGCTGGGCCTCCAAGCGTTTGAGCTTACTGACCAGATCCGCTGGAAAACCTTTGGGTATGCCTCCATGACCGACAAGAATAATACCTTTTTTTAAATCTGACATGATTGAGACTCCTTATACAAAAAATTAAATCGCACTCATGCTTGTGTTATGAATCATACGAGAATTGGGTGTGAACACATTGATATCTTTGATGGTTCGTAAATAAGGGATTTCATACTGGTTGAAGAGTGTATTATATGAAGACAAGCCAGCTCCCCCCACTGCCAATGTGCATTGAGGTTGGATATCTTTAGTCATGCGCTCTATCCACGAGCATAGGGTATCTTCATCAGGTTCCAGCATACAGGAAAGAATCATAAGTTGTGGCTGCTTACGACGCAAGGCCGTGTGAAGAATCTCAAAAGAGACGCTCGGCCCGAGAAAGATCGCGTGCCAGCCAAGGTCCTGGAGAAACAAGGTGGCGGTTAAGGGCGCAATTTCATGATAGTCACCTGGGACGCACGCCACAATGGCTTGTCTTGTGTGGCTCGACGGATCTTTCTTGGTAGCGGTGAGTAAATATTGACGGACTAGTTGACTGACATGGTGCTCCCCTGAAATCGATATCCCTCCTTGATGCCATACCTCTCCAATGAGTTGTAATACGGGAAAGATAATTAGCATCATGGCCTTCTGTAAACCTAAATGTCTGATCCAGTGATTGAGTTTAAGTTGAATGTGATCAGACTGGAGATGACGCGCGGCTTGAATCAGGTTTTTGACATCCTCATGAAACGGAGGAGGGATGAGGCAAAGAGGCAAGGGGGTTTGTTGCATGTCTTGGCGAAGGGCGACTGAATCGGTTTGCGCGACCTGGCCAATCGATTTGCCTTCTCTGAGTTTGGTTTTTATGAAGAGCAATAGTTGAATGTCCTTTTCAGAAAATGTGCGGTAGCGGTTTTTAGTTCGGATTGGGTGAAAGAGATCGTAGCGTTCTTCCCACTTTCGGATAACATGGGTACTTAACCCAGTAATGTTGGCAACTGATTTAATGCGGTAGCGGGGTTGATGATGATTTGTGTTAGACATGATTGCGCAACATCAGTTCTTTCGGGTGTGGATTGAGGTACACCTGATCGAGTACATATGGAACACCAAGAAGGCGAACATAATGTTTAATGAGCGTGAGAGGAACCGTTAAGGGCGTTAAATGCCGGTGATAATCCTCAATGGTTTCTTGTAACTCGGCCCGCTCAATGTTGCTCAGTTGTTTTTTAAAGTGACCAGTCAGATGTTGTAGGACATTCACATGTTTTCGAACTGTGGCCTTGGTTTTGAGGGCCTCCATGAAGAGTGCCCCGTAGCGAGTGGCTAGGTCGCTTGGTGTGTACTCGCCTGCCATTGCGACAAGTTGTCCAAGATCGTGATAATGGGAACGGCTGTGAGTCAGCAATAAATATTTGTGCCGTGCATGGAAGTCCACAATCATTCCCCGGGTAATGCGGTTTGGTTGGACTTGAGTTTTCCATCTCCGATAACCAAATAATCGAATAATGAAGTTTTCACGGATAGCGGCGTCGTTTAGACGCCCCTCCTCCTCGACCGGAAGAAGGGGGAATGCCTCTTGAATGGCAGCCGCAAAAATTCCGATTCCATGCTTCCCGAGGTGCCCCTTATCGCTGTATATTTTGACGCGATGAACGCCACAACTGGGGGAATTTTTTTTAAAAATATATCCATCTAAATCGCACTCACGTAATTCTTTTATATGGCGCTGACTGAAGGCCTGAAGGGTGGCGGTATGATCTATCTTAGTGCGAATGGTGAGAAGCCTTGGGGAATCCTGGTCTCCGGCCAAGTGCATAGCTTCTCTCGGTGTGCCCAAGCCGGCTTCAACTTCCGGGCACACCGGAATCCATTCTACAAAGGGGGCCAACACATCCGTTAGAAAGACATCCCGTTTGTGTCCCCCGTCATAACGAACCT
>JAJDBR010000107.1 GCA_029261275.1 Nitrospirales bacterium | reverse complement strand
GGGGCACAGTTCGAAATCTAAATGATCCACCCCTGTTGTGCCAGATTTGATGAAAAGAAAGCCTATGGAAACGCCATGAAGTTTGAAAAATATCCCATTTCAGATGCTTTAAAAAATAACCTGTCCCGACTCGGGTTTGTGAAAACAACGGACATTCAATTTAAAGCCATGCCCTCGATCATGGCGGGGGAAGATGTCCTGGCCATCGCCCAAACAGGAACGGGAAAAACAGCAGCATTTGCCATCCCGATCATAAATCAGATTGACCAGTGGAAAAGGAGCCAACGCACCAATGGCATCCAATGTATTGTCATGGTGCCGACACACGAACTGGCGATGCAGATTGGAGAGGTCTTTGCCCAGCTTTCCAAGCACACCAAGGTCAAGGTGTTTGCCATGTATGGCGGCGTGAAGCAGGACCCGCAGATACAAACACTTCAGAAGGGCATCGATGTGCTCATTACGACACCCGGCCGACTGTTTGATCTGATCAGTCAGGGGTATGTTCTGCTGAACCGAGTCCAAACCCTTGTGTTGGATGAAGCGGATCACATGCTCGATCTCGGATTTATTGGAGATATTCATGCGATCAAAAAAAAGCTGCCACAGAAGCATCAAACGCTCTTTTTCTCAGCAACCATAAATGCCGACATCAAAAAGCTGGCGTATTCTCAGGTGAGGAGTTCGGCTATCCGGATTCAAATCTCGCCGGACAATCGTGTCTCCAGCAATGTCTCGCACTATGTGATGTTCGTGGAAATGGATGATAAACGGTTTTTCCTGGAGCGGTTCATGACCGATAATCCTGAGAGCCGGGTGATCGTGTTTGTCCGGACGCGAGTACGCGCTGAACGGGTCGCCAAGGCGATGGGTCGTGTCGGGATAGACACGCTGACGATTCATGGGGAAAAGGATCAGCATGACCGGGCTGAGGTGATGAAGGCATTTAAAGCAGGGGCCTGTCAGATTTTAATCGCCACAGATGTCAGCGCACGCGGCATCGACATTCCCGATGTTCATTATGTGCTGAACTATGACTTGCCTGATAAGGCAGAAAACTACGTGCATCGTGTGGGAAGAACCGGTCGCGGGGTCAAAAAAGGGATGGCGATTTCGTTCTGCAGCAAGGAAGAAAAGTCACGGCTTAAGGAGATTCAAGGGTTTTTAGATCAAGAGATCGATGTCATCGAACTCACGAAAAAGGATTACGCCTTTACGCTGGCACATCCCAGCGGGGAACCCAGCTTGGAAGAGTTGCTAGAAGAAATAGAAGAGGAGGAGAAAACGAAAAAACAGAAAAAAAGAAAACCTCAAAAGAAGAAAAAAAAGACCTAAGGGACGAGGAATTTTAGAAGGCCTTTTTGCCTTGAACGCAAAGTGCCAAGCCCCGTCGCAGGGTCAATCTGCCGACCCTGCCGTCCGACCTACGGAAATTCACTTTTCGAGTTGGGTCTGAGTGGCCCTTGACCATGAACCAGACTCAGCCTTACCTGGCGTGGGAAGGGAGAAAAGCTTGCCCCCTCTTTCGCTTTCGAGTCAACGGGAATTAAATGTATTAACTCAAGACCCGACCCCATGACTTAAAAAAGTAATCCGCCTTTTTCAGGATCAAAAAGAATAAGACCCAAATTGTCAGTTCACCCATGTTCTGCAGTCTCAGAGAAGAAAAATCGGGGAGTTAGCTGACCAACCATTTACTCTCACCCTTCAATATGAATTAAATGCAAACCTTTGGCTTTCGCCCTAGGGCTTAATTTGTGTTCCTGATGTTGTTGCAAATACAGTGAAATGTCATTGAGTGTGATGCGCCCTCTGGCCAAATCCAATAAAGCACCCATTACATAACGAACCATATACTTTAGAAAACCATCCCCAACGATTTTCAGATAATACATGCCATCGACTATAGGCATATAATTAGCCTGATGAATATCGCAATACAAAACCTCTCTGACGCTAGTCAACACAGATTTATCACGGCTACTAAAACTGTAAAAATCATGCCGGCCAACAAATAGCTGGCAGGCTACCCGTAGTAACTCCAAATTGTCGGGTTCGTGACTGTTCGAAGGCAAATGTAACGCAATATCAGAAGTCGCGACATTATCGACTGGTGATGCGACAAAATAATAGTGGTATTCCTTGCTCACACTATTTCTACTCGGCTGGTAATCCTTTGTCGATGGCGTACATTTTAGAACTCGAATATCGTCTGGCAATAAGGAGTTAAGACCCAGCAAAAGGTGTTCGGGACTGATTGGTATCGGTAATGTAATTCTCGCCTGTTGACCCTGCGCATGAGCACCGCTATCCGTACGACTCGCGGCAGAAATTGTACAGGATTGATAATTCACAATTTTTTTCAGGACATTTAAAATCGTGCCTTCAACAGTTGGCCTTTCCTCACGAAAGGTATCTAGAGACTGTGCCTGCCAACCAAAGTAGTGAGTGCCTTTATAGGCGATCGTAACGCGAAAGTAGTACATGCTCATGTATGTTTTTTCTTATTAACGAGAAAAGGAATTGCAAAAAACATTTTTACCTCAATTCGAAAATATCAAAGGCCCCGTTACGGGATCAATCTACGTCCACAGCCGCCTGTCCGTAGGATTTTCCTTCTGCGAGTTGGGTCTGAGGGGCTTGTGCCAGGGATCAGGCCCAGTGTGACACGCCATTGTGGCGTGTGCGAGGGGGAACGAGACAAAGGGAGAGTGTCGGTTCAGGCATGGATCCGGAATCCAGCAGTTCTTGGGGTCAGGTCTTGCAATCACCCCATCCTCTCTCGACTTCACTCAACGAAACCACAGCGTGACAATTCGCTGTCGTATTGCAGAACCTGACCCAGGACCAAAACTATTAAAATACAGCTCTGCTTTGTTCGAGGGCACAAGGGATTTTGTAGCGAATCTGCCTCAATGATAAAGCCGGGTTTCGGCCCGGCAGCCGAGATCCTTTTGTTTCGGCAAAAGGACCCAAAACCATTGACACCCAGTTCGGCCTTTTTTAGATTAAGCGGACGCAGGGACAGGGAGAGCGGACCAACTCGCTATGCTCAAACAAGGCCCGCCAACTCTTAAAGAGCGTCCGCCCATAGGGCCGAACAGCAGGCGTCGGGAGGAAGGAACGGGGAAGGAAATTCTATGGAGCCGGGTCTTGCTAACACGCCATATTCTTTCGGCTTCACTCAACTATACTGTAGCTAGACAATCCGCTGTCCTATTGCAAGACTTGATAATCATCTAACAGGTTCCGCGAGTGGGCGGTACAGTGGGAGACGTTTCCCAACGTACACTCACCTTCCCAACCCAAAGGAGGAGCCTGTTAGATGATTATCAAATCTGTCATTGAGAGTTTCGTGCGCAGGTTGAAGAAGCAGCCGTGACAGGTGGAGGCAGAAATTCTTCAACAACAGATTTGACCCCATACCCAATCTATTTATGCTTTTGAATGAACTGCCTAAATTCCCCGGTAATGAATCCGATTGGACCCATGGCAGGGAAAAATTTATCTAGAAAATAATCTAACCCGCTCGTTACTATTCCAGTAGCGTCACCAATGAGCGCATCTGCTCCTGTCGATGCCAGCCATCGAATTCCTTTCGCATTCTCGGATGAAAGTATTTCGCCAACTTTCTTTTTTCAATTTGATGTAATTTCGTCGATTTCTTTGTCTGAATATTTTTCCGAATATTGCAACCAGTCTCGGAATGCATGCGCCTCTGTTGATTCTCTCAAGTTGATTAACTGGACAATCTCAATGGAATGATTTTCGGGAAGTCTTGGGGTATTTGTAACACGGCAAACTCGAGTAAATTCTGAACGTCGATCTGTTTGAGCTAGTAGCTTTGATAAGTAGTCAACCCTCTTAGAAATTATTCCTGACTGTGCCTCTGATAATCCAGATGCTGCCTCTACAGCTTTCATTCTGAGTAATTGAAGGTTTGTTCCTGTTATTTCAAAAAATGGCTTCTTAAGAAGTTCGTGAACTTCAATTACGTCTTTGGATAGCAGCCTTCCTAAGTTGGTGTCTACCTGAAAAATGTTTTCCGAAACCTCACTAACAGAAAGATCAACATTCATTACAAACACTGGCAAACCATGAATTCTAGCTAGGCCACTTAGTAGCAACCCAGAGATTAGGTCCTGTTTGTTTTGAACGTCATCATGAATTTCTTGTCCATAGTTTAAGGATTTCCCATCAATTACTCGTAAGGACAGAAGTAAAAGATCATGTATTTCTCTAGCTTCTGTTTTGTCGAGAGCGAATCCATCTTTCTCTCTCATGATATCAATTAGTAAACGATCCTCGACTGAGTGATTATTTGGTCCGTTTGGATCAACGTATATTGTTTCGAATCCATACTGTAACGGTCGTTTCAAAGGTCGATTTTCAAAGAATCCAGGATTCTTGTAGTCGAGAGTTGCCTGAGCTGATGGTCCCCCACCGACAACCGGCCTTCGTCAACTAGCCGAACTAGACCATCTTTCCCAATCGCACGAACAAGGTAGGGAATAATTCCGGGATTTGATACAAGAACATTGTCAAAGAGCAAAATGGCCATAATGAATTCGTTGATATCGAATTCATGCGCCTCTGTAGAAAGCCCTGTGTATATAGTTCTAGAAATAGTCATCGATCTGGGAGGAAAACATAACAATGTTTAGGCGGATCAGCATAACTCCTTCGTTATCTGGGCTCCCATCTCGTAAAACAGGACACAAGGGGGCGAAGAAGATTCAAGGTTAATTGGTGAAATAAGTCAAGATATGAGACACCACGAGGAGTTAAAGAGTTTTCAGAATGAACTCACATCTGAAAATTTCCCTTGATTTTTCAGTCCGACCCCTGCTGGCTGTCCCCAGAATCTGATGCTCTCATTGATCGGTGGGCCTGGTGTAAGCGTAGCGAGTTGGCCGGCCATCAGAAAGGGACTCATTGTTTCGACAGTCTCTTCTGGCCTTGTGGTGTGGCCGAGCAGTGCAGCCGGCACCGGAGACAAGGCGTACATTATTTGAGCGCAGCGAGTTTGTGCGCCACCGGAGTCGGCGAACCGCGCAGGGAACCCAAAGGGCCACGCCACGGCCAACATGGTTTTGGGTCCTTTTGCCGAAACAAAAGGACCTCGCCTGCCGGGGCGAAACCCGGCTCACCTTGGAGACATGCGTTTGAGGATGAGTTGGGCTTTGTCGTTCACGTAATCGTTGTCGTCAGTGGGACGACGCCGAAGTGGACTGGGAATAACGGCGGCCAGGCGGGCGCCCTCCTCCATCGTGAGTAGGGAAGCCGGTTTGTGAAAGTAGCGTTGGGCGGCTGCTTCAATCCCAAAAGTCCCACGACCCCATTCAATGATGTTTAGGTACAGTTCGAGAATTCGTTTCTTGCTTAACCAGGCTTCCAACATCCACGCAATGAGCAGTTCTTTGAATTTGCGAATAGGATCGCGTGAAGTCGACAGATAGAGATTTTTGGCCAACTGTTGGGTAATGGTTGAGCCGCCCCTCACGATTCTTCCCTGTTCCCAGTTCGTCTCGAATGATTCCCCAATTTCATGCCAGTCAATTCCTGCGTGGTCATAAAATCTGGCATCTTCAGCAATCAACACGGCTCGACGCACATGTTTGGGAACCTTGGTTAGTGAGACCCACCGATAATCAATAGACAACTTCTTCCCTTTTTCGTGGGCCTCTTCGACCCGTTGCTGCATGAGCGCCGTCTCTTTAGGATTCTCGATATCGAGACTGAAAATGGAAAAAAGGGGAAGGGTAAATATTTCAAACAAGAGAAAAAGACAACCAATGCCCAAGAACAGCTTGAATGGAAATTTTCGAAACCCACCCAATCGGCGAGTGCGAGATTTGGGGCGTTGTCCAAGATTCCATAGCCGACGGTTTGGTCTCACCTGCTTGGTTCGTCCCTTTGCCCTCGCCATCCAATCTCCCCCGCTGCCTTTCACTTGTCCTGAAAAAACCATCTCATGGTATCTGAATGTACGAGACCATGCCTACAAAAACGAATGCCATTTCAGAAATCCCACCTTCGCTGATTCACCGAAGGCTTGGAGCCTTGTTATACTCAAGCCTGAGCATGATCGGCTGTCAAAAATGATGCTACACCTAGAACCCCCTTTATGTTTATAATGAGGTCTCTTTCATTTTCAATGACTTTTTAGGATGAACAATGGCCAAAACCTCTGACAATTTATACAGCATTTTAGGCGTTCCTCAGACGGCAGATCAAAAGGAGCTCAAGAAGGCCTATCGTCGACTGGCCCGTAAGTATCATCCAGATTTACATCCCGGTGAGAAGAAAGCCGCGATGGAAAAGAAATTCCAAGAGCTCAATGATGCCTATGAGGTCTTAGGCGACGAGGGAAACCGAAAAAAATACGATCAATACGGCCCGAATTGGAAGGACGCCGAAGCCTACGAACAGGCACGGCAACAAGCGGGAAGAGGCCACGGGAGACATCCACACTCACCCTTCGGACCAGATAGTGGAGATTTCAATGACACCTTTGAGCAGATGTTTCGTGGAGGAGGCCAAGGTTCATCGTTCAGAGGTTTCGCCATGGCCGGTGCTGATTTAGAAACGGAACTACCCGTTTCTCTCCGAGAGGCGTTCACCGGAACCAGCCGGAGCTTGAACCTACCCGATGCCACTGGAAATTCCCGACGCATTGAAGTCCGCATACCCGGGGGAGTCCGTAGCGGCGAACGCTTGCGCGTGAAAGGGAAAGGTGAACAAGGACGCGGAGGAGGCCCACCAGGAGATTTGTTTTTTCATGTCCGCGTCGCTCCACATTCGGTCTATCAACGAAAAGATGCCGACATCATCGTCACGCTCCCTTTGTGGCCCTGGGAGGCGGCATTAGGAACCGAAATCGAAGTACCAACATTATCTGGCCCCGTGCTTCTCAAAATTCCACCAGGCAGTCAACCGCAACAACGCATGCGCCTTAAGGGGAAAGGGCTTCCTAAACGAAAAGGCGGACATGGCGATCAATTTGTCGTGTTGAATATTGTCATTCCCAAAGACTCCTCTCCCGAAGAACACCAACTGTATGAACAGTTAGCCTCGTTTGAACACCCTGACCCACGTTCATCCTTGCTTCAAGAGGGAACCCATGGATGAAGAACCTCAACCCTCATTGGAACAGGTCACCGCCGAAATCATCACCCACAGCTTGATGCGTCGAGAGGAAATCTGTGCTCGGTTAGGCATTGGCGATGAGATGCTAGAAGTCTGCCTACGTTGGGAGATTGTGCAATTACCTGAACCCGATGGAGAAGGCTCGATTCTTTTTCCACTCGATGCCTTTGACCGCTTGCAACGTGGTCTCCGCTTGCATCATGACCTGGGAATCAATTGGCAAGGCGTCAGTGTGGCCCTGGAGTTACTCGAGCGCATTGACGAGCTAGAACAACAAGTGCACCGCCTCTCCAATCAACATGCAGAGGATCCCAATCTGCAGGAATAGATCGGATACCCTCGTCCCCCGTTTGATGCTCTAACCACTCATTATCAACCACTGAACAATCCCAACACAATTGGCTTAAAAGGCTTTCAATGACTTGTTTTTTGATTCAATTCTGCAACTGTTTTAGAATAGCGATAGCTTTGATGAGCTAACAGAAGGTGCTTCACACATTAGACGTGTTCCCTACATAGTCAATCATCAGGAGGATGAGCGATGCCTACAGTGAAGATTCAAGGAAAAATCTTCGATGCCCGACCCGACCGTATTGATTTACGTGATCGGGAATACCAACCACGCCTACGATCTCTGCCCCCGCAATTTCCCGACGAATCCTCTATTCAACAACATTTAAAAAGTTATGCCAAAGCCAATCTCATTCTAGACCAGGGGGAAGAAGGAGCCTGTACAGGGTTTGGACTCGCAGCTGTTATTAACTATTTGCGATGGCGCCAAGCGCTCGAACAAGAGACGCCCGTTTTCCCAAAAGTGAGTGAACGGATGCTTTACCATCTGGCTAAACAATATGACGAATGGCCGGGAGAAGATTACGAAGGCTCCAGTTGCCGAGGTGCGATGAAAGGTTGGCATCGTCATGGGGTGTGTTTGGAAACCACGTGGCCGTATCGCGATGCTGATAAAAATGTGGCCTTCGTCGCCCCAAAGCCTGGCTGGGATAATGAAGCCGCTCATTGCCCGTTGGGTTCATACTATCGGGTCAATAAAGATTCCATTACCGACATGCAGTCGGCATTGTATGAAGTCGGAGCCTTACTGGTGTCAGGCGATGTCCATAGTGGCTGGTTCCCTAAAGCCAATACGTTTCCGACTATCGACAAAATGGCCTACATCGAGCTCCCCAAAAGGATCCGCGATCAAGGAGGCCACGCCTTTGCGTTGGTGGGCTATACCGACATGGGCTTTATCGTCCAAAATTCCTGGGGCCCCACCTGGGGGACCAACGGGTTTGCCATTCTCACCTATCCGGATTGGATCAAACATGGCATGGACGCGTGGGTGGCCGTGCTGGGTGCGCCCATGGTTGGAGGACAATCCCGCCGCTATCAAACACCAACATCACTGGTCGCCGCCACGAATGAACCGGCGCAAGCCTTTGGGTTATTCAACAATAAAACCCTCGCCTCAAACCGCTCCCATCGAGAGATTGAACCCTGGGACTTGGATACCGCCTATGATCATTCCATCGTGCTTGGCAATAACGGGACGGTGTTAAATCGTAGCCTCATTCGTGAAACCGCTCTCGATTCCCTACAGGACATTGTCTTAGCAAACCCTCGATCCTGGTTGGAACAAGGCAACAAAAAAATTGTGATCTACGCGCATGGAGGGTTAAATTCGGAAGAAGCGGGGATGGCACGTATTCGCGTATTGGCCCCGTATTTTAAGGCCAACGGCTTGTATCCCATATTTTTTAGTTGGCGAACCGGGTTTCTGGAGAGTTTAGTCAGCATCACAGGCGATGCCCTTGGGGACGTTGAGCCTCAAGGGGCCTGGAAAGATATTTGGGACAGCGTCAAAGATGCAGCCAAAGAAGCCAAGGACCGCGCCATTGAAGTCGCCTGCCAGAACTTATTAGTCAAAGCGGTTTGGTCTCAGATGAAGCAAAATGCCCGTGCGGCCGCCAAGCTCAAGACACCCACCTTGGGTCTCGTGGCTGATACCCTGTTGAGCCTCAAAGCCCAGCATCCCAAGATGGAAATCCACTTCATGGGTCACTCGGCCGGCTCCATTCTTCTCGGCTATTTTTTGGATATTTTTGTCGAACGATCGATGCGAGTGGATTCGTGTTCCCTCTTTGCTCCAGCCTGCACAGTCCGCTTTGCCCTGAACCATTATAAACCGGCCATTGAAACACGAGGCGTGTTACGAAAATCTGATCTCACCATTGAAATCCTCGACGAAGCCGCAGAACAAGCTGATTCGGTGGGGCCTTACGGAAAATCTTTACTGTACCTCGTGAGTCGCGCGCTCGAGGATTATCACAAAACTCCCTTGTGGGGAATGGCCAACGCATGGAACCCCAAAGCCAACGACGGCTGGCATCCGGATTTACAAGATACCGTGGTCGAATGGCAGAAATTCTGGGGCAAGGGTTCTAAACCCAATTTACATTCGGGCACACATATATCAGATGGAGTGGAGAAAATTCCGTTAGCCCACGGTTCATTTGATAATGATGTGGACCTGATGGCTCGCACGTGCAAACGAATTCTTGGGAAAAAGCTCAAATTCCCGATAGAGAACTTGAAGGGGTATTAAGCACCAGCAAAGGGAATCGATACCCCCACAGGGCGGAATCCCACGTTGGAGAAAGAGCCCGAAAACTTCAGTGTATTATGGGGTATCGTGAAACTGATGGCCGGTCAATCCTTGATAGGCCTCTTGAACGGTACCAACCGGAGACACTTGCATGAGGAACGGGGTTTGCCAATCGCCATCACGTTCATCGTAGACACTCGGAATAAAGACCCGTTGAAAATCATGGTGATAGGCGGCCAAGATTTTTAATTGTAATCCACCCACTGCACCAATCGTTCCTTGATCAGTGATGGTTCCCGTCAGGATTCGTCCATCCAACAGAGCATCGCCTTTGACCATGGCCACCACACTCAAGGCCACCATCGCGGAAAGACTTTCTCCATACACCGTCAACCCTGCGTATGGAAATTTCAATTGAATCGTCCAGGAGTCGACCGGAAGATTGGCGGCGTTCATAGCTCGAGTGATGGCCTGATGAATAGATTTTCTGGCTAGCAACGAAAACTGTCCCGGCTCCGTATGAAATTGAATGCGTAAGCCTCCCTGATCGCGCCGTTCAAATAAATCAATCACAATATTGGACACTAAGCCCATGGGAAGTTGTTGGGGCGTCAACGACGTACCCAAAATTGGAATCTGCAAATGCAGAATTTGGCTTGGTGCTAATCTGGCCAACGTAGTGTGGCCCGAATAGAGCATTCCTCCTAGCACGAAAATGAGGAACCAGGTTTTTGAAGGCAGGTACGATTTCTTCATCACTTGGAATATTCCCTCTTTTGAGTATATCGTGTTCCAGGATGAAAAATAAGTCCAGCGCTTTCCTTCATTGCAGGGAGCGTTGAATAAAACAGCGTCCCATGGGCAAAAACTTCCAGGACGACTGTGATTCCCAGAGACTTCGGGTTGGTTCATAAAAGTTGGTCCAGCAAGGCCACAGCCGCTTTTTCGCACGGAGGGTACCTACAGTACGAGAGAACGAGAAAAGGGCGAGAACGCCGCTGGCGGATTTTTTGACCCGACCCTTTCAGATTTAACAACGAAAACAACAAATGATGAGATCAACAACCTCTGGATTTTTCAACTGGATTTCACCAGCCCGAGTTCCCATATTTTTCAAAAACTCGACCGACCTCTTCTTTCTTTTTAAAAAAGATGTATGCTAGCATTTATCTAATTCAGGGCTAGGGACTAGGCTCTGAGCTATTCAATCAATAAATTCCGTAACCGGTATTCTTTTGTCTGAGAGTTTCCTGGAAAGTGCCTGACCTCAGTCGCCTCAATCTCGCGTCCGCGGCCTACCCCTTCCCAAGGGTTCACCAATCTCGAAGCAAAAGAAATATCATTTCTCAAAAGGAAGGGAACCCCATGGGTTCAAAACTGTATGTAGGGGGATTGCCGTATTCCGCAACCCAGGACGAATTAACTGAGTTGTTCTCGGCACATGGGACCGTAGCATCAGCCAACATTATTAGCGACAAATTTACCGGCCAATCTCGGG
>JAJDBR010000106.1 GCA_029261275.1 Nitrospirales bacterium | reverse complement strand
AATTTGATCGGTCACAACAAAAACATGCGACTCTTCTTCAAGCACGGATTGATCAATCGGAGTTTCAATGGCTTGGATCGAATATTCGGTTTGCTCAGGAAGAGGGGAAGCCGTTAGTGGCTTCGAATAATTTGCAGGCTTCAAGAATTGTCGAAAGCGGGGGTGTCAAGGTGGGGATTTTTGGTCTGACAACTGATAGAAAGCCTGCGAACCAGATTGCCTATGTAGAGGAGTTCCTTGATCCCGTTGATGTCGCAGAGGAGCAAACGAAACGATTACGTGCGCAAGGAGCTGAAGTGGTGATTGCTCTGACGCATCTCGAACTTAAAAAGGATCGTAGAATTCTGGAGACACTTGGCGAGCGCGGGCCAGATCTCATTATTGGAGGTCACGAACATCAACGGCATCATGTTGAGATCGATGGACGGTGGATTTTGAAAGCCGATGCGGACGCGCGGACGGCTACGGTGGTACGCATACGGTTGATCGGGATGGAGCCATTTATTTCTTTTGGGTATCGATTCCTAGAAGGTGGAGAGCTTCACCCAGATCCTTTGATGAAGGGGAAAGTCGATCAATTTCTAAAGGAGCATGAGGAGTGGTTTTGTTCGACAAATGATGAGGAGGGCGAATGTCTTCAACAAACGGTTGGGGAGACAAGGGTTCCGCTGAATGGTGAAGAACTGGAAATTCGAAGGTATGAAACCAATCTGGGCAATTGGGTGGCTGATCACGTTCGGGCGGCTGTTCCTGGTGCCGATATGGCTTTTATCAATTCAGGCGCACTTTGAGTGAATCAAACCATTCCGCCTGGACCTATCACTCGACGTCAGCTAGAAGAATTATTGTTCTATGATAGTGAGTTAGTTCGAGCGGACCTCACGAAAGAAGAATTGGACGACGTGCTCGAACGGTCGGCAGAGGATTGGGTAGGGCAAGGCCATTGGCTTCAAATCAGTGGGGTGGCCTTTAAGCATGACCCTCGCAATCCGGAAGGGCATCGTGTTGCAGATATTCGACTTTTCAAAAATGGAACAATGAGAGAGTTGCCCAATCGGCCTCTACAGATTGTTACGAATAAATTTCTCATTGAAGGTGGAGACGGCTATTCGATGCTCAAGAATTTGGACTGGGAATCAGTTGAAAGATCGCTTAAAGAACGAATTCGATTAACCCTCGATGACCGCCCAGATCCTATTGCACCAAGGGTTGATGGTCGAATTTGTCACGTGCCTGAAATTGGTCGCCGACCCTGCGCGTATTAGAATAATCGAAAAAAAAGAAGGTTGGCGTGGCATGAGGGACCGAATTTATGGTACAATTGTTTATTAACTTAGTTAACTTTATGGCATTAAATGCGTTTCTCAAAGAAAAGTGAATATGGATTGCGGGCGATGATCGAATTGACCCAAGAATATGGGCATGGATTGGTCCAGCGAAAAGGGTTAGCCGATCGCCAAAAGATCCCACTGGGTTTTCTAGAAACCATCCTATTAGCGTTAAAAAATGCTGGGTTGATAGGAAGTCGTCGTGGCATGAATGGCGGGGTCTTTCTCATTAAGGCGCCCAAGGAAATTACGTTGGGGCAAATCATTCGCATTTTGGATGGCCCGTTGGCCCCGATTGCGTGTGTAAGTCAAACCGCCTATCAAAAATGTGAAGATTGTCCGCATGCGGAAACCACGACTTGTCCCATTCAAGGGATTATGTTGGACGTTCGGAATGCCATAGCCTCGGTATTGGACCATTTTTCGTTAGAAGATTTTGTCTATGCCAAAAAGGGTTCACCATTCAAGGCAAAACCGTAAGGCCAGGATGGGCAATGAGGATTTTTCGTAAAGTTGTGGAGCCACGATTTTTTTCTATTTTTTGAATGAACCTATTTACACATTCGGTAAGAGGCACGATATGGAAACGCATTTACGCAGTGTCGCGAAAGGGATGAGTTGGCGGGTGATTGCAACCTTGGTCACGACTATCGTGGTCTGGCTCATCTCCGGAGAAGTGTCCATGGCGTTGTTTGCAGGGTTGAGTGATTCTATCGTAAAAATCGGCCTGTTTTGGGGACATGAACGGCTATGGCAAACGGTGGCCTGGGGGCGAAACATTCCTCCCACGAGTTCCCCCTAAATGAGGATCAACACATGAAGGAAACGAATATGAGCAATCGTCTCTTAGTCCTTGGGGCGTTAATGGCGGGCATCGGGGTCGCAGCAGGCGCCTTCGGGGCACATGGTCTTCGGCCGATCCTTTCGGAAAAAATGATGGCCGTGTTTGAAACAAGCGTGCGCTATCATCTGGTGCATGCGTTAGCCATGCTCATTGCCGGGTTAAGTGCGCATTGGTTTAAGCATCCTGTGTTTCTCAAAGCCGGTTGGAGTTTCTTGATCGGTATTCTCATTTTCTCGGGGAGTCTCTATACCATGGCCCTCACGGACATTCGGACCTTGGGTATGCTCACGCCTTTCGGAGGCTTGGCCTTTCTCATCGGTTGGGGGCTCTTGGCCAGGGGATATTGGAAGGGACCTCTCACTCGGGCTTTCGTGCCTTCAGGGATTAAGGAAGAAATCTAAACGGACGTTTTTCCAAAGTGTCCATTAAGAAGCTGTTGCTGAGACCATATTTTTCACGAGCCATGGTGGGCTGGCTTCTCCCATGTAGAGGGTGCGATGTGGGAAAGGGATTTCAATTTTTTCTCGATCAAAGGCTTGTTTTAGGCGTCGTCGGTATTCTCGCCCCACCGCCCATTGTTCGATAGGTAATGTTTTGATTCGTGCTTTAATCACGACTTCTGATTCCCCAAACGCATCCACTCCCATGATTTCAATTGGTTCCAGTATTTTTCTTCCAACTTCCGGATCTTGCCGTAGATTTTCCCCTACCTCACGCATGACCTCGGTCACGCGGTCGGTGTTTTCCTTGTACGCCACGCCGATCTTCATCACGTAGGCTGACCATTCTTTTGTCATGTTGGCTAAGGTTGTGACCGTGCCGTTCGGGAAAATGTGCACGGTGCCTGCTTGATCTCGAAGTGTGATGGTCCGAAAACTAATCGTTTCCACCAATCCTCCTGTCCCATTTACCACGGCGACGTCGCCGACGCGGATTTGATTTTCCAAAATCATGAAAAATCCGTTAATGACATCGCGTACCAGATTCTGTGCGCCAAAACCCACCGCTAATCCTACAATACCCGCACCAGCTAATATGGGGGTAATATCCAGACCAATTTGATCCAAACTCATGATGATCCCGATTACCCAGACGAGGGTGAGGCAAATCGTTCGTAACATCCCCGTGAGGGTTTTGATCCTTTTCTCATTGGCGATGCGTTCTTTGTCTTCTCGCTCGCGCCAGTTCAGTAAGACTTGTTCGAGTGTTCCTAGTCCGAATCTGAGTGCTCGAATAGCCACATACGCGACTATCGCAATTAATAGTATGCGAAGGCTGCCTTCGAGAATCTCTATGGATTTGTGCGCCAGAAACGGGGAAAGTTGTTCGTTGATCAAGTGCTCCATGCCGTGCTCTCCTTATGTTTGATCGGGCTATAATGTTGACTTTTTTCATCTTGTCAGGACGTGTTTCTTTGGTATTCTTACAAGGGAAGGCACCAATGCCAAGTAGGGTGTCATGAACGATGAAGATTGGGATAAAAAAAGAACATAGGTTTTAGGGATTGCTTCTTTGATCTTATCGTACAAAAGGAGGCGCGATGACGATTCTTGCCTATATTTTCTCTTGACACCTAGAGATTGCAATGGTAAAAAATCCCATACAGTCGTCGATATGAGACAATGACGTTTCATGTCGCGAACTATTGAGAGTCCGGACGACGAAGTCCTCAACCAGAAATTCTGGCTGAGGATTTTTTTTTGTCTTTTGAATCTTGAAAACTAGTTCGGATTATTAATAGGGCAAGTGGTCACGGCAATGACGCGTGGCGATTGGTCGTGAACACCGGAAATTCAGGCGGCGGAATCGTTGGGCCGCAGTAACCAAGGAGGGTTGAATGAAGAAGTCTGGCTATCTGATATTAACTGTTCAAGAAACTTGTGAGGCGATGATGTGGAATATGAGAAATGTTTGTTCGGTCATGGTGATGACAGGGTTGCTCGCGGTGGGGTTGGGCAGTGTGAGTTATGGGGCGTTGTTAACCAAAGAAGATTTTAACCTGTATGGGTATGTGGAAACGTCCTATACCCATAATTTCAATAATCCAAATTCACAAACGAATGCCAATAGAATTTTCGATGTTGATGCCAATTCGTTTCGCCCACATATGGCGCAATTGGTGTTTGAGAAGGAAGCCAAGTCGGAAGGAACCAATGTCGATCGTACCGGATTTCGTATTAAACTGAACTTTGGCGAAGATGCAAACCTCACTGGAGGTAACTTCTCGGGTGATTTTGATTATCAAGAAGCGTATGCGCAATATGTTGCTCCTATTGGGAATGGATTGGATCTACGCATTGGTCGAATGAATACCTTAATTGGGTATGAAGTGATTGAAAGTCCCTTGAATCCTAATTTTTCCCGTTCATGGCTTTTTGGGTTAGGTGAGCCGTTTACGACAACGGGCCTTCGAGCCTCGTACGAGTTTAACGAAATGGTTGCCCTCTCCCTTGGTGTGATTAACGCTTGGAATGGAGCGACATCTGATACCAATCGAAGCAAATCCATTGAAGGTTTGTTAGGCCTAACCCCCATGGATTGGTTGAGCGTTTCGCTTTTTGGGTTCTGGGGACCAGAAGGCGGAGTGGGCGTAAAAAATGCCGATCTCGTACAAGTGGGCGGGATTGTCACGGCGCAAGCCACCGATCAAACATCCTTAGTTCTTGAAGGTTATTATGCCAACCAGGACAAGGCGTTGGGGGGTCGACGAGATGCCCAATGGCACGGAATTGCCGGGTATGTGATCCACGACTTTAACGATCAGTGGGGTGCACGATTTCGTATGGAATGGTTTAAGGATGCTGATGGATTTTTGACAGGAACTGATCAAAAACTTTGGGAAGGGACGGCCACCTTGCAGTATAAGTTGACTCCGTCGTTAATCACGCGTCTAGAATTTCGCTATGACAAATCCAACAAAAATACCTTTCAGTACGGTCAACGTGCAGCCAATAATCAAGAGACCTTAGCCACTGAAGTGATATTTCTTTTCTAAGTTTCTGAAGAAGTAAAAGGGGAAACGATGTTCACATATAAATTTCGCAAGATAGGTTTAAGCTTTTTCGGGTTTTTCATTTTATCTGTACAATCAATTAGTTCTGCATTTGCTCAAGAAGGTTCGCTTGTAAATGCTGGTGATACGGGTTGGGTGTTAACCTCCTCGGCTCTGGTCCTGGCTATGATTGTTCCCGGGTTGGCGCTGTTTTATGGGGGGATGGTCCGTAGTAAAAATGTGTTGAGTACGATGATGCATAGTTTTATTGCGATTTGTCTCGTCAGTGTGGTGTGGGTGTTTTGGGGGTATAGTCTGGCATTCGGCCCCGATGTTGGGGGAATGATTGGCAACTTGGACTTCGTGGGATTAACGGGCGTCGGTCCTGAACCTTCCGAAGGCTCGACGATTCCGCATTTAGCTTTCATGGTTTTTCAGTTGATGTTTGCCGGCATTACCGTGGCCTTAATAAGTGGAGCGATCGCTGAGCGCATGAAGTTTTCGGCCTTTGTGCTGTTTGCTGTGTTATGGGTCACCTGTATTTATGCTCCATTGGCGCATTGGGTGTGGGGGGGCGGCTGGCTTGCGGGTCTGGGAGATTTAGATTTTGCGGGCGGCACGGTTGTGCATATCAGTTCTGGTGTCGCTGCGTTAGTCTGTGCCCTCGTGTTAGGAAAACGGAATGGATATGGGACGGATAATATGAGTCCTCACAGCCTTCCGTTTACGGTGATTGGTGCAGGATTATTGTGGGTGGGATGGTTTGGGTTTAATGCTGGGAGTGCCTTAGCAGCCGATGGTATTGCGGCCAGCGCCTTTGTGGCCACGCAAATAGCGGCCGCAGCTGGCGCGCTAGCTTGGCTGAGCGTGGAATGGGGGTATCGAGGGAATCCAACCATGCTCGGGGCAGCCAGTGGCGCAGTGGCTGGGTTGGTGGCCATTACGCCTGCGGCAGGATTTGTCGGGCCGGTTTCGGCCATTCTCATTGGGGTCGGCGGTGGGGTTGTGTGTTATCTAGGGGTCTTTTTGAAAAACAAGATGGGCTATGATGATGCGCTGGATGTTTTAGGCATTCATGGAATCGGTGGAACGTGGGGGGGCCTAGCCACTGGACTATTCGCGAGTGTTGGTGGAGGCACTGGACTCTTTTTTGGTAATCCTGGCCAAGTCGTTATTCAAGCTATTGGCGTCGGGGCCACATGGGTCTTTGCTGGTGTGGGAACATTTGTGATCCTTAAAGTTGTGGAAGGGGTTGTTGGATTGCGAGTGAGTAAGGAAGAGGAAGTCATAGGGCTCGATCTCACGCAGCATAGCGAACGAGCGTATGGTTGAAATCAGATATGCTATACCTATGTGGGCAAATGGAAGAAGACACCATGTGTATGAAGACGCGTATTGGTCACACATTCATCATGTTTCCATCGTTTTTTAATCTAATGGAGGGAGCATCCCAATGAAACTTATTCAAGCCATAATTAAACCCTTCAAGCTTGATGAGGTGAAAGAAGCACTTATTGAGTTGGGTATTCAAGGTATGACGGTGACTGAGGTGAAAGGATTTGGTCGGCAAAAAGGGCATAAAGAGACCTATCGAGGCACAGAATATCAAATTGAATTTGTCCCTAAGATTAAATTGGAAATTGCCGTCGCGGACAGTCGTGTGAATGAAGCCTTAGAAGCGATTACCCGGGCTGCGAAAACTGGAAGTATTGGGGATGGAAAGATTTTTGTCTCAGAACTGCAGAGTGTGATTCGAATTCGGACGGGAGAGACCGGAGAAGGGGCCATATAATTTTTCATTCATCAGATTTTTCCACGTCATGACGTAGAGGAGGCACAATGAAGATATCCAACTTGCTCATGAGGATGGGGCTCCTGGTCGCCATCATGGTTGGCATGGGGGAGTGGTCGTTAGCGTTGGCTGAGGAAGACACTGTGCTGGCCATTGATACAGGTGATACAGCCTGGATTTTAATGTCCTCCGCCTTGGTGTTGTGCATGATGCTTCCCGGGTTGGCCTTATTCTATGGCGGACTTGTTCGCAGTAAAAACGTCCTAGGCACCATCATGCATACGGCCGTCATTCTCTGTTTGATTACTCTGGTTTGGGTCATTTGTGGATATAGCTTGGCCTTCGGTCCTGATGTGGGCGGCGTCATTGGAAGCTTGGAGTGGATTGGGTTGCAAGGCGTGGGTTCTGATCCAAGCCCTGTGTATGCCTCAACGATTCCTCATCAAGTCTTCATGGTGTTTCAGCTCATGTTTGCTGCGATAACTGTTGCACTGATCACGGGAGCGGTTGCTGAACGAATGAATTTTAAAGCGTTACTTGCATTTTCAGTTTTATGGTCTCTATGTATTTATTCGCCTTTAGCTCATTGGGTGTGGGGCGGAGGTTGGTTATCTCAAATGGGTGCGTTGGATTTTGCGGGAGGGGCTGTTGTGCATATCAGTTCAGGCTTTGGGGCCTTGGTTTGCGCCATGATGTTAGGTCCTCGCAAAGGGTTTGGAAAAGAACCTATGCCACCGCATAATTTACCCATGACTGTGTTGGGGACTGGTCTGTTGTGGTTCGGATGGTTTGGATTTAATGGCGGAAGTGCCTTAGGGGCCAATGGAGGTGCGGGAGTGGCCTTTATTGCCACCCATATTGCTGCGGCAGCGGGGGGCTTAAGCTGGATGTGCGCTGAATGGGTGCATCGAGGCAAACCGACTGTTCTTGGAATTGCGAGTGGGATTATTGCTGGCTTAGCTACGATTACCCCGGCAGCAGGTTTTGTTGGGCCGATGTCCGCCATCATTATTGGGTTAGTCGCCGGGACGATGTGTTATATCGCCGTGGTCTGGAAAATGAAATTGGGCTATGACGATTCCTTAGATGTCGTCGGAATTCATGGCGTTGGAGGTTTTATTGGGATATTGGCGACCGGCCTGTTCGCCTCTATTGGGGCCACCGGCTTGTTTTTTGGGGATGCTGGGCAGTTTGGTATACAAGTCTTTCTTGCTTTGGTAACCTTAGTGTTTGCGGTGGTGGGCACCTATATCATCCTGAAAATTATTGATCTTACGATTGGACTTCGTATATCACCTCAGGATGAAGAAATGGGCTTGGACCTTAGTCAGCACAGTGAACGAGCCTATTCCTAAATAGATGACATTGGCCGATAGTCGAGTATTGCACAAGAGTTTTGGTTTTTATACATGAATGTTTTTAGAAGAAGGAGGTAGGTGAATGACCCCGAAAGAAGTGTTGGATTTTGCCAAGAAGAACAAGGTCGAAATGGTCGACCTAAAATTTATCGATTTGGTTGGAACATGGCAGCATTTTTCTATTCCTACCTCCGAATTATCCCTCGACTTATTTAAAGAAGGATCAGGATTTGATGGTTCCTCCATTCGTGGGTGGAAAGCCATCCAAAACAGTGACATGTTGGTGGTGCCGGATCCTAATACAGCACGGATGGATCCGTTCACGGAGATCCCAACCCTGAGCATGGTATCCAATGTCCAAGATCCTATTACTCGCACCATCTATGAACGGGATCCTCGTGGTGTGGCCATGCGAGCCGAACAATATCTCAAGCATACGAAGATTGGAGATACCTCCTACTGGGGGCCGGAGGCCGAATTCTTTATTTTCGATCATGTGAGTTATGAACAAAATAGTCACTCTGGCTATTATTTCGTCGATTCGGAAGAAGGGATTTGGAATTCAGGAAAAGATGGCGAAAATCTGGGATCGCGTCCTCGACATAAGGAAGGCTATTTCCCTGTGTCTCCGGTCGATTCGCAACAAGATATCCGATCAGAAATGTGTCGCGAAATGGAACGAGCTGGTATCCGTGTGGAAAAGCATCATCATGAAGTGGCCACGGCAGGGCAAGCCGAAATCGATCTCCGCTTCGACACCCTGGTCAAAATGGCCGATCAAATGATGATGTATAAATACATTGTGCGCAATGTGGCTCGACGTCATGGGAAAACGGCGACGTTTATGCCCAAGCCGGTCTTTGGTGATAATGGGACAGGCATGCACACCCATCAAAGTATTTGGAAAGGTGGAAAGCCTTCATTTGCTGGGAAAGATTATGCCGGCGTGTCTCAACAATGCCTCTATTATATTGGTGGGATTATCAAGCATGGCCCAGCCTTGGCGGCCTTAACGAATCCCACGACCAATTCGTATAAGCGGCTCGTGCCAGGATTCGAGGCTCCTGTGATGTTAGCCTATTCTAGTCGCAACCGATCGGCAGCCATTCGGATTCCGATGTATTCACCCAGCCCAAAAGCGAAACGCATTGAAGTACGCTTCCCAGATCCTTCGTGCAATATGTATTTGGCTTTTAGTGCCATGTTGATGGCGGGATTGGATGGTATTCAAAATAAAATCGATCCTGGCGAAGCTATGGACAAGAACCTTTATGATTTAGAACCGGAAGAATTAGGGAATATCCAGACGTTACCATCTAGCTTAGATGAGGCGTTAGACAATTTGGCCAATGATTATGAATTTCTCCTGAAAGGCGGGGTGTTCACTGAAGATTTAGTCGAAGCTTGGATTTCCTATAAACGAGACAATGAAGTGGATCCGATGCGTCTTAGACCGCATCCCCATGAATTTTTCATGTATTACGACGTGTAGAACTTTTTAAGAGATAGGGGAAATAAAAATTTTCTCCACGATAGATCTTTGAATGCCTGAGTCGATCAAAATCGACTCAGGCATTATTTCGTGGAAAATGTTTCAGAAAACGTTCGTGAATAATAGACATTCGTTCCAGGGTCGTCTGCTCAAATGTTTGAGCACTCTTCTGCCAATCCGTGGAACCCATTCCCAACCGGCGAGCAAGAAACACCATTTCGTCAGATCCTGACGGCGGCAAAACGAGGTCTTTGGCATTCCCTCGCACAATGCGCAAACCATCAATCAATTGTCGAAAAAAAAGGTAATCCTCATGTAGGGTTTCCCTTTCAGATAATGAGAGGAGGGAGGCATGGCACAGGTGCTCGATGGCCTCTAAGGTATTCGGTGTGCGAAGGGACGGGTGCTGATGCCCATGAATGAGCTGAAGATATTGCACCAGATATTCCACATCCAGTAATCCCCCAGCGCCATACTTCACATGTGTGGAGCCAGCCTGAACGAGTTCGGCCATTTGTCGCTGTCGAAGGTACAGAGCGCTTGGGAGGGCCCATGGTTCAGCTCCGTAGACAAAGCGATTCCGATGGGATTCAACGGCTTTTCCTAAGGCACGATGGCCAGCCACAAATCGGAGCTTAATGAAGGCTTGTCGTTCAAATGCTGCGGCCCTTCCCTGACTATCGTAATACTGTTGAATTTCTCCTAGCGAATTAGCCAAGGTGCCTTTGTCGCCATTCGGACGCAGTCGGGTATCGACATGGAAAATGCCTTCTTGCTTGGCTTCAATCCATTGAAGAAATTCCTGGGACCATCGTTCATAGAAATCAGCTGAGATTTTGGATGCTTGACGGGTTTTCGATGGCTCAGGGTTATCATAGACAAAAAGAATTTCAATGTCTGAGGCATAACCCAGTTCGCCCCCACCTAATTTCCCCAATCCAAAAATGGCCATGGGAGGTGGGGGTGTCCGCGAGCCTTTCGGCTTCATGACACGATAGGATTGTTCGAGTGCTTGCCCTAAAATCACATCAGCTAAATTTGTGAGGGCGTGAGAAAAATCATGAAGTGAACTGGTTTCCAAAAGATGACGCATGTCAATTCGGAACAGTTCTTCGTCCTTGAATTGGTTCAGAGCCTTCTTTTTTTGTGCGACTGTCTTGGCCTGCTGCAACCGTTTCTCAAGAGTTTTGGTCAACACGAATTTGGAGCGAACCAAGGGGCCTTTTTGATAGTGCCGCATCATGGGCAAAAGATTGTCATGCTGCCGCCGCAGTAAATCCTCCCAGAGATAATCACTGCTGCCAAACAACTGTGCGAGATGTTCCATGGTGGAGGCTTGCCCCAAAGTGCTCAACGTCGAAGCCTTCTGGGGTTGCTCCAAGAGCTGATCTAGGAATTGATCAAAATGATCGAGCGCTTTTCCAGGGTCGGGTGCCCAACTTAAGTAATAGGTGAATTCTTTAAGGAGTGCGGCTGCGGTTCGGAGTTCCTGCTGCTCTGCTTGGCTTTGAATTTTTCCGCCCTGACGGCCTCGGACATAGAGTCGATTCAAGACCTGGTGGTCTTTGACTTCAATTTTGGCTTTGACCAGGTAAATGCCACGCATGGCCAAGGCATTGGCAAATGCATAGAGAAAGGCCCGTGTGTCGGTTGACCGAATATCCAACACGGTGTCTGGCGAAGAGGAGGGATTGGAAAACGTAATATGGACAGGATGGAGGATATCTCCTGTCTTTTTTGGAGTTTTCCCAAGATTTTCAATGAGACGGAGATTGACCTGTCGTCGAGCTTGGCGCACCTGATTTTTTTGGAGCAATCGCAGCAGGGCATGCAAGTGTTGTTTGAAGTCATGTTGGGCGGACGAGTCGAAGGCAAACCCTTTTACCGCTTGAACACGAAAGACATCTACGGCGAACTTTCGAGTTAAACCCTGAGCTGGGCGCTTGAGGGGAGCACGTGTCCATGGGTTGAGTTTTGAGGAAGCTTGAATTTTTTGACCTGATGAAACCGGCGTCTCTCGAGACGTGAAAATGGCGGCCTCGCGAATATCGAGACCGAAGGAGGCCAACAGGCCACAGAATGTGGCAAATTCTGAAAAATAATCATAGGCCACCACATGTACCTGATATTGTTTGGAGGACAGGGGAGCGATGGTCACCGAACAGGGAGAGGCGAAGGTGAGCTGAGCGGTTAGATCAAGATGTTGAAGAATGGTGTCGAGAGGGAATTGCTCGAAATAATCCTGGTCCATCTTGGCAAGGAAATCTTTCGCTAGCGAGATGGGGAGATGTGAGGCGCGGTGTTGAATCTGTTCGAGTAAAGCTGAAGAATTCATCATCGTGGAGTATACTCAAATTTCATAGCATTGTAAGGTGTGGTTCGGTCTCGTATAATTTCTTTTCTTCATGAAATCTTCTACTCAACACCTTTCCCAAAAATCAGGAGGCAGAAAAAAGGTGACGCGACCTCAGTTGCCTGATCCCACAACGATTTTACTCGCGAAGGACCTGGCTTCGACCGAAGTCGCTCGACTGCTCCAAGCCTATGGCATTCAGGATTGGAAACGAGCCGACCACAATCTTCAGGCCATGGCAGGGGAGCCCAATACTCGCAAAGCTCTTGCGAACATTCTGCCTAGCCTACTTTCTAGTGTGTCACAGACCGCCGATCCTGATCAGGCCTTGAATGAATGGGAACGTTATGTGGACTCGGGGATTCATCGTCTGCAACTGTTTCAATATTTGTCGAATGTGCCCCATATTATTGAGGTACTCGGAACCGTATTTGGGAACAGCCCGTCGATGGCCCAGACCTTGATCCGAGATCCCTTATTGGTGTATTGGATCGAAGATGATCGAGTTCTCGTTCGCCGACAAACGAGTACCCATCTGAAGGGAGCTGTCCACACGGCGTTGACAGCCGTGAAAAGTTATGAGGTCAAGTGCGAAGCCTTGCGAAGGGTAAAACGACGGGAAATGCTTCGTCTAGGCATTCGGGATCTTCTGGGTATTGCCACGCCCATTGAAACCTATTCGGTGCTGTCAGATTTGGCGGCAGCGGTGATTCAAGCAGCCTATGAACTGGTTGATCAAGACCTTCAGCGTCAGCATGGAAACTGGGGTCCTCCAATCTCAACGCAGGCGAAACATCGAATAGGCTTTTCGGTGCTGGCCATGGGAAAACTGGGTGGCTGTGAACTCAATTATAGTTCGGATGTGGATCTCATCTATGTGTTTCAGGATTCGCAACAAATGACGAATGCTGGTACAGGGCAGAAGGCTCTTTCAGGCACAGACTATTTCCATGCGGTAGCGAGGGAACTCACGAACGTGTTGTCCGTCTCCACTTCCGAGGGGGCCTTATTTCGAGTGGACATGCGATTGCGTCCTGAAGGACAAGTGGGTCCCTTGGCCTGTTCCGTGGAAGATGCCTGTCAATATTATGAATCGCGGGGACGGACCTGGGAACGATTAGCGTTTTTAAAAGCCAAGCCCATTGCCGGCGATCTTCGGATTGGGCAATCTTTCATTAAGACGCTCAACCAGTTTGTGTATGGGACAAGAGAAATGGCCCCTCAGGTATTGACCGCCATTCATGGTCTTCGCGCGCAAATGGTCTCCAAGATAACTCGTCGAGGAGAACTCGAACGCAATGTCAAATTGGGAATCGGTGGCATTCGTGAAATTGAATTTATTGTGCAAGGCCTCCAGCTGCGGTGGGGCTATCGGTATCCAATCATTCGTGATCGCCAGACACTGAAAAGTTTGATGAAATTAATGCGAGTTGGGAAATTAAAAATTGGGGCCATGAAACAACTCAAGGCCTCGTATATATTTTTGAGAAATCTCGAAAATAAAATTCAAATGGTTCATGAACTCCAAACACATCTTCTGCCTTCTAAAACTGAGGAGATCGCCAAATGTGCGATAAGATTGGGATACCCCAAAAGGGAAACAGTTAAACAAACTGCTGAAGGGTTACTATCGTCTTATCGTCAACACACTGAGAGCGTCCATCATCATTATCAAGCCATCGTGGAGCAACGCCAGCTCAAGCATTGAAAGCTGGCCGTGGTTGTACCAGAGGCGTTCTGTCATCTCCACAATCCTTTCCATGGTGGGAATGGGCATTTAAGCCTTCTTGTTGGTGACAGAAGACACACACGCTAAGCCCAACTAGTTTATTCTGTTTCCCTATATCCAAGGTACTCTTTTTTCCCACTGTTCCTTAGAAGGAAAAATTTATGGAGGGGTTGAATCCACTCAAACGATGCTTATCTTTTTCCTAGAACGTAGGTACGAATATTGAGCCACTGATGAGAGGGGAGAATGCTTGATGAATCCCAATGAAATGACGATCAAATTACAGGAAGCCTTACAAACCGCCTCCGGTTTGGCGATGCGTCGCAATCATCAAGGCATTGACGTCGAACATCTGTTGGTTGCCTTATTGGAACAGGCTGATGGCTCCTCGATACCCATTCTGGAACAAGCGGGCGTGTCTCCCAAATCAGTCAGCAATGCCGCCGAACAAGTGCTGAATAAAATCCCCCAAGTCCAAGTCAGTGGTTCCGCTCCTGGCCAAGTGCATCTGACCCCACGTTTGGGGCAAGTTTTAAATAAGGCTGAAACAGAGATGGAAAAGTTGCACGACGAGTACCTGAGTGTCGAGCATGTCTTGTTGGCGATGGTCGAAGAAGGGGGTGTGTTTCAAGGCCTAGGGTTACAGCGAGATAAAGTATTAGCTGGCCTGCAGCATGTGCGGGGCAATCAGCGGGTAACGAGCCAAGACCCTGAAGGGACGTACCAATCATTGGAGAAATATGGTCGGGATCTGACGCGATTTGCCAGTCAGGGAAAGCTGGATCCGGTCATCGGCCGAGACGAAGAAATTCGACGCGTCATTCAAATTTTATCGAGACGCACAAAGAATAATCCGGTGCTCATCGGAGAACCCGGAGTTGGAAAAACGGCCATTGTTGAAGGATTGGCTCAGCGTATCATCAAGGGCGATGTCCCCGAAGGACTCAAACATAAACGGCTTGTGGTGCTGGATATGGGGGCATTGGTCGCCGGAGCCAAATTCCGGGGAGAATTTGAAGAACGGCTGAAAGCTGTCTTGAAAGAAGTGCAGTCCTCGCAAGGACAAATTCTGTTGTTTATCGATGAATTGCACACTGTGGTGGGGGCGGGTGCCGCAGAAGGCGCGATGGATGCAGCCAATCTCTTAAAGCCGATGTTGGCCCGTGGAGACTTGCATTTGATTGGCGCCACGACCCTTGATGAATATCGAAAACATATTGAAAAAGACGCAGCCTTAGAGCGGCGGTTTCAACCGGTTGTGGTTGACCAACCGTCAGTGGAGGATACGATTTCCATTTTACGTGGTCTGAGAGAACGCTATGAAGTGCATCATGGTGTGCGGATTAAGGACTCGGCGCTCGTGGCCGCGGCACGTCTGTCTCATCGGTATATCGGAGATCGATTTTTGCCGGATAAGGCCATAGACTTGATTGATGAATCGGCAGCCAGGTTGCGAACGGAAATCGACAGTATGCCAGCCGAAATGGATGAGATATCCAGAAAAGTGTTGCAACTGGAAATTGAAAGGGAAGCTTTAAAAAAGGAAACGGATTCAGCCAGCCAAACACGGCTCATCAACTTAGAGCAAGAGCTGCAAAACAAAAAGGCCGTCATACAGGAATTGAACACTCAGTGGGACGCGGAGAAGTCGTCAGTCGGAAAATTACAACAAATTCGACAAGAAACCGAAGGAGTGAAGCAAGAAATCGAACAGGCGGAGCGACAATATGATTTGAATCGCGTGGCGGAGTTGCGCTATGGCACGCTCCCGAAGCTGGAAAAAGACATGAAAGAAGAGGAGGAACGATTGGCCAACCAACAAGTGACCAGCCGACTCCTGAAAGAAGAAGTCGATGAAGAAGATATTGCGGAAGTCGTGAGTCGCTGGACAGGTATTCCCTTAAGCCGGCTGATGCAAGGGGAAGTGGAAAAACTTCTCCATTTGGATGAACACTTACACCAACGGGTGATCGGACAAGATGAGGCCGTGCGGGCCGTGGCAGACGCCGTGTTGCGGGCACGATCAGGCATCAAAGATCCCAATCGCCCCATTGGATCGTTCTTATTCCTAGGGCCTACAGGTGTTGGTAAAACCGAATTGGCGCGGGCATTGTCTCATACCCTTTTTGACGATGAGGCCAATATGGTTCGGATCGACATGTCAGAATACATGGAAAAACATACGGTCGCGCGATTGATCGGTGCCCCTCCGGGGTATGTGGGCTATGAAGAAGGCGGGCAACTGACGGAGGCTGTGAGGCGGAAACCCTTCTCTGTCATCTTGTTTGATGAGGTGGAAAAAGCCCATAGTGATATATTTAATGTCTTACTTCAAATTTTAGATGATGGCCGCTTAACCGATTCACAAGGCCGAACAGTTGATTTTAAAAACACTGTCCTCATTATGACCTCCAACCTGGGCAGTCAAGACATTCTTGATGCCCAGCAACGAAACATGGAATACGAAGGAATTCGTGCGTTAGTTCTTAAAGAAATCCAACAATATTTTCGACCAGAATTCCTTAACCGCGTAGATGAAGTGGTGGTCTTTCATTCGTTAACACAGGTGGAACTGGGGCCAATTGTCGAAATTCAATTGCAACGATTGCGGGCTAGATTAGCGGATCGGCAATTGACTCTTGAGCTTTCGCCTTCGGCCGTGGCCGACCTGGCAGCACGAGGCTATGACCATACCTATGGTGCACGCCCATTAAAACGCCTCATCCAACAAGACATTGAAACCCCGCTCTCCAAACTGATCATCCAGGGCAAGGCCATGGATGGCCAACATATTGTGGGGGGTCTTGTCGACGGCAAGTTGGTGTTGACGGCCCAAGAAAAAGTAGAAACGTAAACAATATCTTCTCCATCTTGATCGATATTCGTCATCGGGCATTCACTTTATCCTTCCTTTCTTTTCCATGAGTTGCCGGATTTCAGCCGGCCAGACGAGCTTGTGATGTGGTACGTCGCAAAGGGCACATCCTATCGTTTGGTTCGTCTCTTTGTGCGAAACCTTTATGAGGCGGCGCAAGGACCCAAAACCATTCATGCCCAGTCTGGCCTTAAGACATGAAGCAAGGGTTTCAATAAAATAGGGTGGCCCAACTGGCTACTCTCAAACAGGACCAGCCGTCATAGAAAGCCCTTTCCTATGGCTCTCCTGATGCTTTCGGAAGGAGGGATTCAAAGAGTGGGTCAACAGAAAAATATTGGCGGTCAATCTAGACTGGAGAAAACTGGAAAAAAAATCCCTCCCACTTCAACACAATGTTAGCTTGTTGGGAGATAGAAGGAGGACTCTTGAGCTCTAGACCAGGCAGGAAAGCGTTTAATTGCTGGAGAAGTCCCCAAATAATTTGAAAAAATCAGTGGGTATCTCTTCGCAATAATACTCCGGGCTCTTCTACTCCGCGCTGACCAATGACCGCCTAGCTTTTATCCCTTTTTCAAATTAGAATCGACTGTACTGGTGAAATCTCAGTGCCCGCTCGATGGTACCGACTCTTGCCCTAGTATCATCACCCATCGACTCAGTAATGAAAAAGATCATGCATAACCCGTCCCACCCTCACCTGCCGCAATATCTTGCAACGGCTTCGTAAAATTATGAAGAACGGCAACGAAGAGAAGAGGACACGAATAAGATGAATATCGTATGTGTGAAATATACGGTGACGGCCGCGGGAGTGGATGGGAAACCCGTTTCGGTGAACAAAGAACCAATCCTGTCTAAACAATCTTGAGCCCATCCAATAAATTCTTGGACAAGAGGTACACGCGACGAAAGAACCTGTGTTTGGGAAAACGATGACGGGCTCTCCCCTTGTGGTAACGACTATCACGAAACTTCAGCCTACGGGAGACGATGACCACAGGTAGTTAAGGAAGGTCGACTCGTACGTCTCAGGCATCTATCCCATGAATTGTGGTTTGGCTAATGCGTCAGTAAAATCAGAGGAAGTTCAGCTTCCTCCCCAACCCTTTTGGTAATAGGAGAAAAAACATGGAAAAGCCACCTAAAAAGCTTAAGAAAACACCAACGAAAAGCCTTAAAAAAACACCCTCTAAAAACCCTAAAAAAACGTCTGATGCCGAAAAAATTTCTTCTAAGTTCAAAGCAGTTCCGAGACGAAAGAGTTCATTGAAATCGATCCACCCCAAAAAAGATCGTGCGCCTGCACGAACACAAGCGGAATCTCAACATAGGTATTATGAAGATCTTGGTGCCCGAATTGCCGCGAGGGCGTATGAACTCTATGTACAACGAGGGCAAGAACACGGACACGATTTCGAAGATTGGCTGGAAGCTGAACGGCAGATCCTACCCAAGGAAATGCTTGAAAGGTCATAAGGTGAGTGGGTGATGTCCTGCAAGGGCGAATTCTTGCTCGACAGTCGGTATCGGACATCGATCTTACCCTTCCTTTCTTTTTCATGAGGTGCCGGGTGTCGCTAGGCCAGACGAGCTTTGGCATGGTGCGTCTCAAAGAGCGCATCTTATTGTTTGGTTCGTCTCGAAGAGCGAAACCTTTGGGAGGAAGCACAAGGACCCAAAACTCCTACCACCCAGGTCAGCCATATTAGATCGTGCTGACGCAGGCCTATGGCGGATGGCCTATCTCGTTGGGATTAGATAAGGTCGGCCTTTTGATAAGAGCGTCAGCCTGGTTTGCCAACCAGCTAATGGTGAGTTGGGGGGACTTTTTCGGCTTAAAGTACGGGGGGGAATCCCTGGGAGACATTATCCCTATTGGGGTGATGTTTGACTCATGACGCTTGTTGGTCTTTCCTCACACATCTTGAAATTATTTCGCCCATGATGTTTGACTTGGTATAAGGCCTGATCGGCGGCATCAATCAGTTGACCAATAGTAGAGTACGGCTGTTCTGGAGAATGCGTGGCGATTCCAATGGAGGCGGTTACCCCGATTTGCTGGCCGGAAGAAATAGGGTGGCGTGTTTGCCGAAAGGTTTCCAGGATGCGGCAAAAGACTTCCTGTGCGCCGGCTGGTGGGGTCTCAGGTAACACAATGAGAAATTCTTCCCCTCCGTATCGACCGACCACATCACTGCCCCTGATCTGTGCTTGTAGGATATCAGCCGCAGCCTTGAGGACTTGATCACCCACAGAATGACCATGGGTATCGTTCACCTGCTTGAAATGATCCAGGTCTAAAAATCCAAGCGTAAACGTGCTCCTATCTCGTAACGATTGTTTGAATATTTTCTCCAAATATTGGTCGAGAAAACTTCGATTATACAATTTAGTCAGTTCATCTCGTTGAGCTGAATTTTGTAATTGTTCGTATTGGGTTTCGAGATTCATCGTGCCTTCTTTTAATTTCTCCACTTCCTGACAAATATGTAGGTTGGTGAGCAACTGGCTTTCACGTGCCATTTCGATGAGGTCCTCTGGATGCACCGCTTGGCTTATATTCATATCAAAGAGATTGTCTACCTCAGTCAGCACGGGTTGCATCTCTTCGAGAAGGTTTGGCAGGTGCTCACGAGAGATTCCTAGCCAGGTCTCTAACTTTTCCATGGTGTTTCGTAAGGTATTGTCTTGACCTTCATTGAGCAAGAAATCGGCCAGAGCCCCGGCCCCAGCCACACACCGCACAAACGTTGCTTGTTTATCATCAGATGACCCTTGCAAAGGGTCTTCACTATAAGTGACGGCCATATGTAACCGGTCAGGGAGACGCCATTGGGCCAAGAGCCAGCCTCCGACGGTCGCATGACTACACCCCAATTTCTGACGCTCGTGATTGATCACATGGGTATGCTGATGCTGATTAAGCGTGGACTCACCATACAGATCAGGACAGAGACGGTCTAAAGCCAACATGCCAATGTCCTGTAAAAGAGCGGTAATAAAGAGTTCTTCTAGGCATGGCAATTCACTATAGATCCCGAGAACCCGGCTTGCAGCAGCCGCGAGTCCCGTCCGTTTCCAATAGAGGGGATGATTGAGGCCTGCATCATGCTGATTGTGGCGAAGGCCGTTGACTAAGGAAAACGAGAGTGCCAGAGAAATCGTGGCATTGAGGCCCAGAACGAGAATTGCCATTTGTAAGGTGTCGACATTTCGTTGACTGGCATAGAGCGGTGAGTTGGCGATTCGAAGAATTTTACTCACAATGACCGGGTCAAGAGAAAACACCTTCACTGCTTGACGGATATCTAATTCTGGATCATTCACCAATTCAATGATTTTGAGAGCGTAGGTCGGAGGGCTCGGGAGGCCCCGGCACGTTTTGAGCTGTCGTTCGAGTTCTGGTGAAATGTGTTCGGTCATAACGGACAGAATCCAACCTATTCCATGATGAATCGAGAAAAGCTTTGTTGTATTCTATCGTCCCTTTCTACGCCAATCTAAAGGACTCTGATATGAATTCTCGAAATATCATTTAAAAGGGAGTCGTGTTCATAAATTTACCAAACTAAAATTGGAGTTTTTGGTAAGTGGTTGCCCCATAGATGGGGCTACCCCGTAAAACCCCATGTACAGAAAACCGGTTCTAAGTCAGGTTTGCTCAATCGGAGTAAATGGCAATTTTTCTTCTGGAGGGCTATTGCTTCACAGGCCTGCGGTACTTGGACCAATGGGTAGGGGGGGGGATTGGTTTCCATTCCGTGGCATAAGATTTTCCCTAATACGGTTGAGCTGAAGAGGCGACGAACAGAAGACGGTTATTGGACGGCTTGAAGGTTAATGCGTATTGTGCGTTCTTTGTTATTTCTGCGTAAGCCTAATTGAATCGAATCCCCAATATTGTGTCGGTCTAGGATGGTCGCTAGGTCATCAAAATTTTGAACTGAGTCGCCGTCTATTGAGATTATGATGTCTCCTAAGCGAATTTTTCCCGAGCGAAGCTCCTCAAGACTTTTCAATCCGGCTTTTGCTGCCACGCTGCCCGGTTGAATTCGGGCAATGACGATTCCGTTGATTCCCCATCGACTGGCAATGGAATCGGGGATGAGCGAAATGCCTAATCCAGGTCGGATGACTTTTCCATATTGAATAAGTTGAGGCACGATACGTTTGACGATACCGACAGGCACCGCAAAGCCAACCCCTGCAAAGCCTCCACTCGGGCTCATGATTTGTGTATTGACGCCAATCAATTTTCCTGAACTATTTAAAAGTGGGCCTCCGGAATTGCCAGGATTGATGGCGGCATCCGTTTGAATGGCCCCTTCAATGGTTCGGTCATTGATAGATTTAATAGACCGACCTAAGGCGCTGACCACTCCTGTCGTCAGTGTATGATCCAACCCAAACGGATTGCCAATAGCCAGGACATGCTGGCCGACGCGAAGGTTTTGCGAATTGCCTACGGCGAGTGGATGGAGTTGTTTGTTTGTTGCGTTGATTTGTAGGACGGCTAAGTCATGATCGGGATCTACGCCGATCACTCGCGCATCATGTGTGGATTGGTCGTCTAAGACGACTTGAATAGAATCCGCCCCATACACCACGTGAAAGTTGGTGACGATGTGTCCTTGGGTGTTCCAGATAAATCCTGACCCTGAGCCCTGAGGCACTTCAAACGTATTCAGAGACCACAAGTCGCGTCGAACAGCAGAGTTCGTGATGTAGGCCACTGATTTGGCGGCTTTTTCAAAGACGGCGATGGTCTTACGCTCTTCCGCGCTGAGTGATTGATCCGACGTACGATGGAGAAATGAATCAGGATGGTTTTTATATGAGAGCCGAGTTTGCGCCTGGAGGTTGGTGCAATAAAGGTCACTGATTCCTCCTCCGATGACTCCAATGATGAGGAGTAGAAAGCAATGATACATGGCCCGATAGTTCATGAGGAATAGTAAAGGAAGAGCGTGAATGCTGAGGCGTAATTTTTTAAAATGATTTATGGCCGAAGGTCTGGTTATTCACCCATAATTTGTACAACGAGGTCACGAGTTCTCGCTCGTGTATCAAAATCAATGAGGACAATCTGTTGCCAAGTGCCTAGAGTCATCGTCCCTTGGACGACTGGAATGGTGAGCGATGGTCCTTGCAACTGTCCACGCAAATGGGAATGTCCATTATCCTCCCCAGGATTTTTTGTATTGTGTTCCCAAGTGGTTTTGGCCGGAATGGTCGCATTCCAAAAGTCTTGTGTATCCGCTCGAATGCCAGGTTCGTCTTCAATAATCATGACGCTGGCGGTGGTGTGTTTCACAAACAACGTTAGCGTGCCGTTCAGAATCTTTGACTGGCCTAAGAGGTTGTGCATTGATTGCGTGAGGTTCTCCATCAGAGAATCTCCTAGCATGGACACGTGTAGTGAATGTGAGAAAATGGTCATGGGTCGTCTAGGTTGCAACCGTGGCGAGGTAGCGTAGTTCAGCTCTTGAAAGTTTTCCACCGCGTGCTTGTCGTAGGGTATGCGTAAAACATCCTTCGCGAGTTAATCGGCAAATCATTGTAAAGACTTCTTGGCTGACGATTTTTTGTTTGGTAAGTTGTCGAAGATAGCTGAAGGCAGCTGGGAAACTTTCTTCAGATCTGGCGTAATAATCTTGTCCTCGTTGATGATTGCTATAGGCTTCGAGTTGTTCGCAGGCCACAAGGATTTCTCCTAGTTGATGTGTCCAAGCTGATGCGGCATCTAACTTTTCCGGATAATAATAGTACAACATGATTCGTTCCATCCAGGGTGTCCATTTGATGTCAAGGATATGTAATGTGGTTTTTACTGGACGGAGATATTTTTTGAGGCGTCGAGCAAATCCGAGTCGCATGGCAATATGATCTTTGACGGATGGCGTGAGTTTCAACCCTTGGTTGTGGAGCTCACTTTTGTATCGTTTCATAAAGGCTTGTGCTTCTTGTCCGTAAGGCGTTTGGGGATGCTTGGCTCTCCACTCCCGTGGTCGCGTAGGAATTCCTGCTTTTTTGGCCCAGGACCAGATCTTTCCGAACAGCTTAGCGTCAAGGCCGGCGCGTCCCATATCATGGAGAAGGCAGGTCGCTTCAAATTGCTTCAATCGTGGGAGGGGATGCCCCAACGCGGTAGCTACGGGCACACACAGTCGCGCAGTTCGATGGGCATGGGCCTTATCATAGCCTGAAAGAACCTTGAGCGGGCTATCTGGATGTGGGACATCATATAATTTTAGAAGAGATGAGACCTGGAGTCGTGTCAGAAATGTGTGAGATGGCTTCAAAGCAAGTGGGGGATGGTTCGGACCTGGCGGTTAAGATTTGGCGTGCCCAATAATTCGTCAATCGCTTTGCTGTCTGACGTTGGAGAATATCTCACATTTGTCGAAAGGGTCAAGAAGAGCTATTGCGGTATAAAATTTCCACGGTGTTCTCTTCGGTTATCCCGACCCTTCTTTTTGTACCATGTGCTTAGACTGATTGCTTTCAAATCCCTATTCATGGTCTCCTTCTTACATTTCCTCAAAATTCCAGTAAGATATAAATCTTGGGAATACTCCCACCGGCTCTCTAGCGCTCGAATAAAATTTATGAACTGTACCATTCTCACGGAGAACGACTGACGTGCGTTTTTCGGTGAAAAAGACCATACTATGGGGAGGGCTCAGCCTCCTTGGCCTTTTAGCTCTCTTGATCATTCTTCCCTGGTTTTTAAATCCAGATTATCTGCAGAACCTCGTCTTACAGCAAATTCAACGGACGTTTGGGTCACATGTGCAGGTAGGGCGCACGTCGTTTGCCTTGTTCCCGTCTCCTCATTTTCTTGTCTCCGATATTGTGGTCAAAGAACAGCTGGATTCCCATGCGGTCTTTCGGGCCGAATCAATGAGTTTACAGTTAGGTGTCGGCCAATTGTTACAGAAAAAGCTTGAGGTCAAGGAATTCTTTCTTAACCATCCAGAAATAGAAATTCATCGCGAGCAGTCTGGCGTTTGGCGATTTTTAGGACATTCCAAGGAGGATTCGTCTCTTTCATTTCTTGCTTCGTTTTTATTGCTCGGTAAAATCGAGATCACCAATGGAAAAATTATTGTCATTGATGAATCGCCATCTGAGGCTGTGCGTGGCGTGGTTTTAGAAAATGTGGCTTGTTTGTCAGAAACTTCCTACGAAGATGTGACGGTTCTTTCTTCGCTTGCCTTATCCGGGAACCTTCGTCAGTCTCAAGATTCTGCTTCCTTTCGAATCTCTGGTACGTTTGAAGGCACTTCAAATGTGGCCCTGTCCTCCTGGAACGAGCAGGACGTGTTTTTTGAACAAATGACCTTTGCGGGAAATATGGAATCGAACAATATTGCCGTGAATCAATTGGCGGAGTTTGTGTCTCACCGGGAAGTTTTCGCTCAATTGCCTGGGCGACTCAATGTGGATACGGAATTTAAGTGGGTAAAAACAGGAGCAACGTCTCAGCTCCAATTTTCGAATATTTCACTCACGAATTCATCTCTTATGCTCGCGGGCAATGCCACAATCGAAGGCCTTGCAGATGGGCATCAGATGACGTCAGTTTCTTTGCGCTCTTCCAGTCTGAATCTTGGAATGATTCGTGAGACGGTTCCTGAGGTATGGCTACCTGATCCGCTTGCCAACCTTTGGGAGCAAGGTGAATGGGGGGGGGAATTACAAATCGTCGATGCACGAATGACGAGTTCAACTCGGTCCGATGTGGGTACGTCAGTGACGGGAACGTTCCAGGTAAATAACGGATTTTTAAGCATGCCAGAATGGCCGAAGACTGAGCAGGTTCGGGCTACGGTCGTAGTTGAGCCTGATAGGGTTCATGTATCCGAGACCCAGGGTATGTATGACGGGATTTTTGTTGAAGTGACCAAAGGGGAGCTTCTGTTGAAAGAAGCTGGGGTGTGGGGATATGTCGCAATTGAAGGACAGGTTCCCGCAGAAAAAGTGTGGAATTTCGTTCGGGATTTAAGGCCAATTTCTTCTAAGGCCTCTGGCTGGAAAACCTGGAACGTCTCTGATGGAAATGGACTCCTTCGATTACGGTTTTCCGGAGAACTGTTCAGTGAACAGGGCCTGACCTTTTACAATGGTGACTATCAACCGACGAACGTGGTGCTACATATTCCTAACCTTCCCCATTCGTTATCCCAGGGGCATGGCAAAGTTTATTTTTCTCCTGACAGCACGGTTTTGGAAGAAATCGAAGGAAAAATGGGAGCCTATCCCTTTTCATTGAATGGGACGCTCATCCATCAACACAACCTTCGATTAGAACCCATAAAGGTGACTGCTGGGTTTGACGGACATGAACTTTTTAGGTCCTCGGACACACCTTCATCGATATCGGACATTCAGATACGCGGGCCTCTTTATGCTTCAGCCACGATGCGTGGTCCGATCAATCGTTTGAATCTTAAAGGGAAAATTGACGGAAGAGAGGCGACATTGTCGATCCCTTCTGTCTTGCAAAAAGAGGCGGGACAAGCCGGAACCTTGGAATTTGATGGACATATCCGTTCGGGAGGAACAGTTCGCTTCGAACGAATTGAATTAGCTATGCTGCCGCTTCGTCTACGAGGCCAAGGTGTAGGGCGATTCCGTCCAACATGGCGCTGGGAAGGACGCCTTGATTCTGGCCCGATTTCTATTGGAGTTCTTCCTGAAAAAATTCAGTTGTTTGAAAATGCGATTCAATCAGGAATCTTGGAAGTGCAAATAGGCGGGAACGGATTGGGTACAGATTGGACCAAATGGAAGATGAAAGGCTGGGTGGCCTTGACGGATGGAGTTATCACTATTCCTGGCCTAAAAGAAACGGTTGAGAATGTCTTTGTTCGGTTACGTATTGATAAAGATTTACTTGATTTAAAACGAATGGAATTTCATATTAAGGACAGTGCAGCAGTGGTGACCGGATTTGTTAAACAATGGAAGACGACTCCTCATGTGAGTGTGCTGTGGAATGCTCCGCAATTCGACCTTGATATATTGATTCCCAACGATGAACGATCCGTTCTGCGAGACGGAGTAGAATGGCTAGCCAGTCATGGAAGGCTAGAGGGATCTCTTTTTATTGAACGGCCTCGTTATAAATCTTTCGTGGGGAATAAATTGTCTGCAGAATTGAAGGTTCATGACAATTTGGTCTCCATAGATAAAATTCAAGCTCTGGTTGAAAAATTCGGGAATGTCAAAGGCCGATTATTCGTTCATCTTCCCCCAGGAAAGCCGGCTGCGGTGCGAGCTTCTTTTGAAGGGATAAATCTGCCCTTCGAAAAAACCTTAAAGGTGTTAGGCGATGAAACCCGTTTGATTTCAGGTCAGTTAGATATTCGTGGAAAAATTCAGGGGCATGGACGTGATGAAAAAGGGATCATTCCTACATTGGAAGGCGGGGTCGAACTTTCTTTACGAAATGGGTACGTTCGAAAAGGAACCGTTCTCCCAAAAATTCTGCAAATTCTTAATTTTCCTCATGTACTTCAGGGAAAGATGAGCTTCGAAAAGACTGGATTTCCCTATGAATCTGTTGGCGCAACGTTAACAATTGCGGAAGGACAATTCTCGACAAAGGACTTTCTACTTCGGAGTCCGGTGATGAATGCCACGGCTGCGGGAAACTATGATTTTAAAGGGGATCACCTGGATGGGGTGATTGCGGTGAGTCCCTTTGGCGCCTATTCTGACGCCTTGAAAGCCATTCCGCTTTTTGGGACAATTTTTTCTGGAGACCGGAAAGGTATTGCTACGGCCCTGTTTAGCCTCAATGGTCCATTGCAAGAACCGCAAGTTGTGTATTTGCCTAAAGAATCGTTTAAAAAAGGGTTGACCGGATTGGCACAATTGGCTTTTGATGTGTTGAGAAATATTGTTCTTGCACCTGGGAAGGTTCTGAACGGATCCTCTACGAACTCGACATCTTCCTCAACGGAGTCGCCGCGTTTGATACCAAAGGACTCAGGTAATCCTAATGTGTACCAGGAATGACTCACAAAATTGGAAATTTAAAAATGGGTGCCGTAATTTCTTATCATACAATGTGATGGGTATCTCAAAGGTTTCCCTATCGTCTTATGGATATGTGTGATGAAAGGCCTATGACATGATTCCTACAGTTGAATGGAAAGATAATCAGGTTCGTATATTGGATCAAAGTCTGTTGCCAGGGGATGTCTGTTTTCTTGACTGTACGGATTATGTCTGTGTGGCTGAGGCCATTCGGGAATTGAAAGTTCGTGGCGCCCCGGCCATCGGCGTCACAGCAGCCTTGGGGATTGCGCTGGGTGCAAGACAATATACACAACCTAGTCTTGATGGCTTCCAGCAACATATGGATACCGTGTGTGAGGTACTTGCTGCAACCCGGCCAACTGCAGTCAATCTTTTTTGGGCGGTGGATCGCATGAAGCGAATGATGGCGGCGAATCCCATTTCGAATGTGGAAGAATGTCAACAGCGTTTACTAAAAGAAGCGTTGGCCATTCTTGAAGAAGATGTTCGAGTGAATCAGGTGTTGGGGAAATATGGTGCGGCCATTATTCAAGATGGCGATGCTATTCTCACCCATTGTAATGCCGGGGCATTGGCGACAGCTGGTTATGGAACCGCGTTAGGCGTTGTGCGGGCAGCATGGGAAGAAGGAAAGAAACTTCGAGTCTTTGCTGATGAAACACGTCCGGTGCTTCAAGGCGCCCGGTTAACGACCTGGGAACTTCAACAAGATGGAATTCCAGTGACCTTGATTACCGATAATATGGCGGGGGCGTTAATGCAAAAGCAGCGAGTTCAATGTTGTGTGGTTGGTGCCGATCGCATTGCTGCCAATGGGGATGTAGCCAATAAAATTGGAACGTATTCCGTCGCAATCTTGGCTAAAGCTCATGGAATCCCTTTCTACGTGGCTGCGCCTATTTCGACGATTGATTTGGAAACCGCTAATGGAGAAGGGATTCCGATTGAAGAACGAGATCCATCAGAAGTCACACAGTTGCATGGAAGTCGGATCATCGCTCCGGCTGGAGTTTCCGTGTGGAACCCGGCGTTTGATGTGACACCAGCACACTTAATCACGGGGATTATTACTGAACGTGGTATCTTGTCCCCTCATGAATTGCCAACTAAGGCGTCTTCATAAGAACGAAGATTAAAAGAAACCTCACCGACGTTCTCGACATGTTGCCGTCTTCGCGTAGAATGTTGGTTGTTGAGAATAAATTGCATGGTTCAATACGCCCCCAAAAACATAGCGTTTTGTGGCGTTTAAAGAATGTGACTGAGGACTTTTGAGAGATCTAAGAGGTTATACGGTTTGGCAATCACCCCGGAAAATCCAAATTGTTGAAAACGAGCCATCACTGGATCATTCGAATACCCACTTGAGACAATTACCGCAGCTTCAGGGTGTAAGGCCTTAATCTTCCGAAGCGTTTCCTTTCCTCCCATTCCTCCCGGAATTGTCAGATCCAGAATGGTCGCGATGTAGGGAGAGCCTTGCTCAAAAGCCGTAGTGTAATGACTCAAGGCCTTCTCTCCCTCACTAGCAAAATCGACATCAAAGCCAAGATATTCGAGCATCTTGCCTAGAATTTCTTGGATTTCGTCTTCATCATCCATGACAAGGATCCGTCCTTTTCCGTGAATCAATGCTTTGGGGGTTTCATCTGGGGAGGCTTCTTTCAGGGATGATGCTGGGAGGTAGAGCGTAAAACAGGCGCCTTTCCCAAGTGCTGAGGAGACGGTGATGTATCCTTCGTGGCGTTTGATAATTGAATAGGTGGTCGCTAATCCTAGTCCACTGCCTTTTTGTTTGGTCGTAAAGTAGGGATCGAAAATTTTGGGAAGATGATCCTGTGGAATACCAATGCCCTGATCCGTGACGGTGACTTGAACATAGTTCCCGGGTTTGAGGGGAAGATCAGTGGGCGAGAGGATGGCATTATTCTCAAGGGTGACCTCAATCACACCGCCCTCTGGCATGGCTTGCTCCGCATTGATGACAAGATTTTGTAACACCTGACTAATTTGTCCTTCATCAACGACAACCGGCCAAAGGCCTTCAGGAATCTGCAGGCCGCAACGTACGCTGGACCCTCGTAATGCGAATTCCACCGTATCGCTGATAATAGAGGCAATGGACGTCGTACTTTTGACTGGTGCACCGCCCTTAGCAAACGTTAAGAGTTGTTTGGTTAAGTCACGTGCCCTGAGGCAGGCCTTTTCGGCAGCACTGAGGCGTTCAACCACTGAAGGAGAAGACGAATTTTTAGCTGCAACGATTTTGGCTAACCCAATGTTGGCAAATACCGAGGTTAAGATATTATTAAAATCATGGGCGATTCCTCCGGCCAACAATCCCACTGATTCAAGCTTGGTGGCCCGTAAGCGCTCTTCTTCTAGTCGTTTTTGTTCCGTGATATCTCGGGTCACGATGACACCCTTCACGGTTCCTATGCTTGTTCGGAATGGATGGACATGGCTTTCAAACCATCGCCATTCCCCCTGCTTTGTTTGTATCCGGCATACCATATCAATTTCTTGAAGCGATCCTATATTCGTATGGAATGATTCGGTTAATTTTGGACGTTCTTCTGGATACACAAAATTAAAAAAACTTTTCCCCAACATGTCAGCCGAATCATATCCTAGGACAGCATGACAGTTTGGACTCACGTAGTGGCATTCCCCCTGACTGCTGATTTCAATGATGAGGTCATAGGCATTCTCCACGATGGCTCGATAGCGTTGTTCGCTATCTCGTAAGGCGTCTTCCGTTTTTTTACGTTGGAGTTCGCTGGCAGCCTTGGCAGCAAATAATTGGACAATGGATTTGGCCACGTGTGGATTCTCAATGGGCTTCGGGCTCAGGGCTAAAAGAATGCCAATGATTTGCCCTGCAGGGCCGCGGAGAGCACTACCCATGTAACTCGTCACCTCCCACGAAGAGAGGTGAGACGTTGAGGGAAAGAGGGGCGTAGAAACGGAATTCCACGCACAGCCTTTGACCTTTAACAACTCAGTAAAGAGTTCGGGAGAGGGGGTCCAGATGAAGTTTTCTAAAAAGGTGCCATGGGCCAAAATGGCAACTGTCTGTGTAATGGGGTGAGCTGAATTCTCAAGGTCGGCGAGAATGACGTAAGGGAGATTAATCGCCTGGCAGAGGTCTTTGACCAATGATCGTAAAAACGCAATACTTCCTGGTGTGGGATCGCTTTGCGCAATTTTTCTTAAGGCTACTTCGATCCGCTTACGGTCTGTAATATCTTTGACCACTGAGATCGCCCCCCACTGCGTTCCCTGAGAGTTGAAGAGGGGGTAACAGGAGACTAAAAAATCTCCCGCCATTGCAGGAAAAGATGTTTCGACGATAGCCGAAAGGGCTCCCGCTAATACGGTCTCCCAAGGTGGAGGGTTTTTGGGAAGAACGTCTCTATAGTAGGGGCGTTGGTAGTGATGCCCCACGATGGGGCCTATGTGCGGTTCAACCTGATCGCGTATGGCTCGATTGGCCCAAACAATGTTTCCTGAGTGATCTAAGATCATGACGTGATCAGTTAACGCATCAAAGGCTTGCTCCCATTTTTCGGTCGTATCCGTATGCATTAAGTGATCCATTGGTGTCATGGTCTTGTTCATGGGGAAGATGATCTGAACATGTTGAATCTTGCCAACGGTGTCATTCACCAGACGACGTTAGCAAATAAGTCTGCCAATTGCGGGTCGAGGCTCTTCCCAGCTTCCTGCCGAATATTCTCTCGAGCCTCCGGGACAGGCATGGCCCGGTCTATACCCTGACCGGTTACATAATTATCAAAGACATTGGCAAGTCCGACAATCCGAGCGGGAAAGGGGATTTGGTCACCAGCCAGTCCTTCGGGGAAACCTGATCCATCGAAGTTTTCATGATGGGAACGAATGATTTGTTCAACTGCCGGGTGAAAGGGAAGGGTCCTGATGAATTGTGCTCCTATGGTGGGATGGCAGTCCATCAACTCTTGATCGTGATCAGAGAGGGATGGATGCCCGGCAATGAGACGATCATGAATCCCAATCTTCCCAATATCATGCAAATACGCTCCGAGTTGGATGGCTTCTCGATCTTCTTTAGATAATTGAAGATGTTCCGTCAGCAACGAGGAATAAAAATTCACGCGACTGGCATGTTGCAGGAGTTCAGGATGTTTGGCACCCAAGAGCGTTTCAATATTGGTCATCGCTGTTTGTGCATCAATGCCAGAGGCCCAAAGGTTCCCTAATGCCTGAAGTGCTCCATGAAGGGAGGTTAGGCGTTTCCGTTGTTCGAGGGCTTTTTTGATGACTTCCAATAAGTCTGAAACATTAAAGGGCTTAAGGATATAGGCTGCCACGCCATGTCGAATAGCCTCAATGGCCGATTGTAAGGTGCCATAACCAGTAATGATCACGACATCGACCTCGTGGCCCTTTTCGCGGATGTTAGAAAGGAGATCGGTACCTGGTTGATCGGGAAGTTTTAAATCAAGAGTGACGAGATCAATCGGGTGGGTGGCAAGAATTTGTAAGGCCACCTCCGCGCGATCGACGGTATAGAGGTTGAAATAGGGAGAGAGGACAAGTTTTAAAGCCTCGCGCGGGCCCTGTTCATCTTCAACGATTAAAATATTGGCTTGAGGAACAGGGGGGTCATTGGACACTTGGTTCATTCTTACAACTCCTTTTCGAATTATTGCGCCTCATGAAGACAGAAAAAATAAAAAATCTTTCAAGAGAAATAAAAAAAGCGCATTCTGGGAAGTTGCAAAAGGATTCCCTGTATTCAAATGTATCAAGAGAGACGGTCGAATAGCACCTCCTTGTTAGGGCAATATAAATACCCAGGTCTCATTTAAAATCTGACAGTCAGACTGGCATATTTGAGTAAAAAAAGCTATGACTATGAACGAGGTCCGGGTTGTAAATGAAAGGCTTTATCTTTCACCGTAAGGTCTTGCAATAGTTGTTTGTATAAATCTTTGGCCACAAGATTGATGAGTTCTTCAGCATCTTTAGGGGCAAAAGTCGCAACCCTATCCGAGCCATTCGCGCCTAACACCATCCGTATGGTGCTCCCATCACTGGTGTTTTTAGCTTCAAATCGGACTCGCATCGTCACGGTAATGTCGGTAAACCCAAATCCACTTTTGGCATTGGCCTGTAACGATAAAACGGTCCCGGTTAAGGTGACATCGTGTGGGGTGTTAACATCGGCTGTACTTTTCGTGGCGCGCCATTGGCGTTGTTGAAGATAGGCGATAGCCAAATCCGCCATGCCGTCGCTAATATTCCCATTCCAGGCATTAAATTTGGTAACTCCTCCCCATAAATGCGTACGAGAACCCAAACGGTATTGTTCTGGTCGGGCATCCTGAAAAGGCTCAACGATAATCGTCAAGTCTTCGGCATGAATGGTTCCAGATTTGTTGGAATCAAGAGAAAGAGCCCGGGGATCAAAGTTTACTGTTTGCCCAGTGCCTTGACAGCCCGTGAATAGCAAGCTGATAACCATACACCGGAAAAGCCATACGTATGTGGATGATATTTTCACCAAATGAGTCCTCCATAGGTTAGGGACAATGAACTTCAAAACCGTTCGTGTTGGAATATTCCCATAACCGGGGGGGATTCTAAGCACAATCATTGATTAGGGAATATTTATATAATACTAACGTAAAAGGAAGGCAGATTTAAATGCCTAATACCTCATGAGAGGGAGAGGCCGATGCTATGTCTTGACTTTCTTCTAAATCCCTTGACACTATCCCATCCTGTCTATCTTTAATCGCATATCTGTAATCGCTGAAGGATGTTAAATAATGTGGAAGTGGAATTTTTTATTTCGAGCCGAAGATGCCGTTCCCTTAGAACAAACGGAAAACGAATTATTCCATGATACTGATCCGGCTTTGGATAGTTCCGGGTTGCAAATGGACAAGTATCTTTCGGTTTGGCTTCAGGGCGATGGGGATGAGCAGGCACCTTCGATGTACACCACTGTGTATGTTCGCACCGCCACATTAGATCCTGTGAAAAAAGTGGGTTTTCTGCAACCTCTTCAGGGACGCACTCACCAAATAAAAAACATGTTGTCTGTAAAACAAAGGCTCTATCTTCGGGATTGGCTCTCGACATCTTATCCGCAAGCCTGGCAGCAAGCCGACGAACATTTCCAGGCTATTTTTTCCGACTAAGGGCCATTGCGGATAGCGATCTTTTCATCTTAGCTCTTTTTCTTTTAACACCCTCCTGATGCCGTTTCATATGTTTTATTTACACGGTACGCTTTAACATGGACCTCACGACAAACGTTCTGATTGTGGGTGCAGGAGGTGGTGGGGCTATTCTTGGAATAGCATTGGCTAGAAAAGGTATTGCCAATCTGGTGTTGGAACAAGCTGCTGGACCTCCCCAAGGACTCCGCGGAGAAATCCTACAACCTAATGGACAAGCCTTGCTGCACAATCTAGGATTGCTGGAAGCGCTGCCGTCGGATGCCTCCAAATCGGTGCGATTATTTCATTTTCTCAAAAGCGGAGGGAATCGTCTCTGTACGATTGATTATGGCATGTTGCCGTCTCCGTTCAATCGAGCCTTAGTGATGTGGCCAAATGTCGTCCACCACACCATCCTTGATTGTCTTCAGCAGGAAAATCCTCAGGGACTGCATTTTAATGCCACCTTTAAATCACTCCTTCGAGATGGAAATGACATTATTGGGGTACAAGCCGAAATTGATGGGGCCGATGTTCAGATAGGCGCAAACGTTGTGGTGGGAGCGGACGGTCCTTTTTCACAAGTCCGGGAGGCGATAGGGATATCGGCCTCGTTGCATCGTTATAAGGACAGTTATTTAGTGGCGGCCTTGGATTCTCCTGAAGAAATACATGAAGGCCACTATTTTGTTGGGCGGCAAACGATTTTGGGGTTGTTCCCTGCTCCCGGGAAAAAAGTGTATGCCTTGTATATGGTGTCGTCAGATTCTCTTGAACAGTTGAAAGCGCAGGGTGTTCCCTCCTTGCGTGAAAAATGGCAAACCATTGCTCCCAACCTTGCCCCTCTTTTTGATTCATTTGTGGATTGGAAACAAACGGCGTATATGGGCACGGGACGGGTCCGTGCCAAAACATGGGTGAAGGATCGGGCCGTGATCATGGGTGATGCGGCTCATGGCATGAATCCTCATGCCTCTCAAGGGAGAATGCAAGCTATGGTTGATGCCATCACACTGGCTGATGTGCTGGAGGGTTGTGAACAATCACAGAAGTGGACTGTTGATTGGCTGAAGCCATTTGAAGTGGCGCGTCGATCACATGTGACCATGTTGCAGCAGCTAGCCGATGAAGAAGTCTTTTTTTGGAATACGGGAAATCCCATTCTTGAAATGCTACGAGACCGCGTGTTTCGAACCATGGATGCCAATCGGCGGTTACAATATCAGGTCCTTTCAGCCACGGCAGGTTTGCGGACGACAGCCCCGTTTGGGTGGATTGATCGTTTCCAGGCTGCTGGCCTCTTGCCTGATCCCCGAGCTGATCATGTTCCTGTCCATACTCAACCGTTCTAGGATGTTTGTCATATGATGTCTGTTTCTCCCTCTCATTCGCTAAATCTTCCTGAAGATACCCAAGATATTCTGACGCGCTTTGTTGCGCAAATTAATCAGCAATGGAACGCTGATTTAAGTGGACTGGTTCTGTTTGGGAGTGCCGCACGAGGCGATTTCATTATGGGTCGCTCGAATATCAATATCTTGTTGATCGTCACGAATCGATCAATGGATCTCTTGCAGCGTGCCAGTCACCTACATCAAGAATGGGGGAAACATCAAATTGTGGCACCTTTGCTCATGACGAAAGAGGACCTCCGGAGATCAGCCAACCTCTTTCCGTTAGAGTTCTTGCAAATGAACCAACACCATGTCGTATTGGCGGGTCAAGATCCGTTTGGAGAGTTTTCTCTCGATGCGACCAAGTTAGGTTGGCAATGTGAACAAGAATTGATGGCCAATCTTCTACGGTTACGGCAACGGTTTATAGAAGGAGAAGGTCGAATAGAAGCGATTCAAGCGTTACTCCTCCTTTCTATTACGGCCGTGCTACCGAGTATTCGAGGGGTCCTCTATCTTTTGGGACATTCATCAACAGACAAAGATGAAGACATACTGAAGCGCCTTCCGGACACCTTGCAATTCGATTCGACCACGTTTTTGGAAATACTCAACATAAAAAGAGGGTTAAGCAGTCCGGGCTCCTTGGAATGGATGAAGGTCTATGATCGGTATCTTGAAAATTTGGATAAGTTCTCTAAGCGAGTTCAGGAAATTGGCGAAGGGAAGCGGCCATGATCATCTCCCGCTCCGTGTCGTCTTTGATGACGCTAGGAATAGTTGTCGCCTTCTATTCCATGTCTTGGGGGATGTCTCCTCAGGACCAAGATTTGCCGACGCCGCTCGGCTATGTCAGTGATTTTGCCGAGGTGCTTGATGATGAATGGCAAGCCCAAATTCGAGCCGTCTGCAAAGACTTGGAACTCAATACGTCCGTTGAGATGATAGTCGTCACGTTGGATTCGATCCATCCACGTCCTCATGCCCAAGACTATGCCATGCGTTTATATGAAGCGTGGCGGATTGGGACGGCACAACAGGAGCGGGGTATTTTATTGCTCGTCGCAGTGAAAGAACAGCAAGCGGTGGTCGTGGTAGGGAAAAGTCTCTTAGGCGTGGTGACTCCGGAAAAACTAGACGACATTTCGCTGAAATCTTTGCAACCCATGTTTGGTTCGGGTGAGTATGGGACGAACGTCTATCGCTCTGTACTGTCGTTGACGGCACTTGCGGCGCAGACTCCTGCACCAAAGGAGAAGAGCCCGCCCACACGATCAGCGGGTTTTTGGATGAATCTCACTGCAGTGTTCTGTATGATCTATGCTCTGTGGCGCTTTACTCGTCCAGAACGGCGGCATCCGTTTCCCCGTTGGAAACGCGGAGAATATTGGGGGACGGGGCAAGGGGGGTTTGGCGGGAACTTTGGTGGATTTGGTGGTGGAACTGGAGGCCAGGGCTTGCGGTAATCAAAACATCTATCTGCTAGATTCTGAAGAGAACGTCTTTGAGCCGAGCCTTCGGCACATCTTGAATGAACATACAGGGCGTGAGAAAGGAAAAAAAACTTATTCTCTCCTCCCTCACGCCTTGATTGTTTACGCTTTTAGCACACGGTTAGAGCATCATGTGGTTTTCGAAAGTTAACGTTCGTGCGGTAACTCCTCCATCTTCATAAGAGATAATCCGCCGGGTGGCAGGAAGGTCCGAATTGCCGACTCGTACATGGGTGTCTGAGAAACTATCGACATTTTTCAGCGAGCGATCTTTCGGGGAAAAATAATAGACGGTGTATCGAGTGGTCAAATTGTGTTGGTCTTGGGTAATGGCGCTATCTTCGACGTTGATGGTAAACGCCGCTTGGGGCATATTGCGATTAATTTGAGTAATGCGGTTATCTTTGATGCGATACCATGAGCCCATGCCATCTCCATGAATATTAATCCGTTGTCCTAACGGATGTTGTTCTTCGCCACCTAAGGTCAGGGTATGTTTTCCATCGGATTCTTGGAAATTTCTTGGGCCTCGATGACCCGCAATCATGCCAATTTGGTTTTGTGCCCAAGTTTGGAGGTCGGCATCGTCGATAGTGACCGTGATGTCCCGGGGCAATTTGACGGTCACCGTACCTTTGGTTTCCTTCCCATTCACATTTACGCGTAAATCAGCCTGAAAGCCTTTGAAGTCTGGTTGCCATCGTGCCGTTTTGGCAAAAGCCGCTTGAAGTAAGTCTCGAGCTTTTGGGTCATCGTGCACATCAGCGTGTTCTTCTTTTTGCATATCCGTTTCCATGATTCATACTCCTTAAAAATGTTCGTGTAGCGTAAGAGGTGAAGATTTCATCGAATGCTAGGAAGCATTATAAGGAACTCCTTTCACCTGAACAACCTGAGCAGATGGTAGGAATACGGGGTAAAGGCTGTTAATCCGGCAATGGTATTGAGCATGCTGAATCCTGGAGTGACCGAACTGCAGGATTCCCTCACCCGGAAACTGGAATTTTGAAGTTGCGCTCTCAAAACAACGTAGCTGGCTGAGATTCACGCCAACGATATGGTCACCGTTGAATCTAAAAATGTCTTTTCTTGTTGACCTGCCAGTAGGTTTGTAAATTTCGCCAATTCCTGACAAGAAGAAGGAGTATCACGACATCCACCGTGAAACGGAAAAACAAAACGGCCGATTTCGCTACATTATCCGTCGGCTGAATTCCAGAAAATTTTATGTCGTAAATACTTAACACGTCGAAAATCGATTCAAAAATATTCTCTACGGTGAAGAGCAGCCAATTCAGGTAGGTGACTTCATCTTCGACTAGGAAAAACCCTGGAAATTGTTGGTGCAAGTCTCGAAAGAAAAGGCCAAACATCATGAACAGTGCAACAACACAACTGCATTCCATGGCGAGATCATCTTGGCCGTAAGAATACTTCAATGACTTGTCACTCCGTTTTTTTAACGTCGCGTTCCATCCCACATAATAGAGAGAAAGAATACCCAGGCTAAGCAACAACAGGGGAAAAACGTCAGAGAGAACACCAGAGCCTTCAGCAATCATGAGATAGAGAGAGACCACTGTCAGGTGTGGGATACACTCCACCAACAATTTCCTGACGGTGAAGGAAGAAGAGTGTCTGACAATTGGCCCCATGGTCCCGCTCCTGAAGATGTTGTCGTTTGACAATCGACTAAGATCCCAGCCAAAAAAACGTCCTTACATTCTCGGAAGGAGTGCACTATTGCAAAAGGGGAGAATATTCCTTAATGGATCAAGTTTGAAAAAATACCTGTTAGTCATTTTTTCAGATCCTATTGATTTCCTCCATGATGGTGTCCCTTGCTCTTCGCTTCGAATGGTTCATTAAACTCACGTTATGAAAAATCGTGCCGCGAGCGGCCAGCGACATCGTTGGCCTTTTGAAATGATCGGGCCGTTGGTTGGGCTCTACTCGCCATGCTGCCTTAGCTTTGGTGAAGTGAAATAACTGCTCGCCGAAATTGAGAGGACAAACTTCCAAGATAATATCCTCAGTACAGGAGACTCGAAAAAGGCTGTGTCCCTGCAAAATCAGTCTTTGGCAGACCAAAAGGTTACAAATACGATGACAGCAGGCAGGTTGTTAGATTGGAATTGGGGAAAGTTGAGGACACAACCCCTTGAAATATATGGCGGAGGGAGTGGGATTCGAAGTCGTGCAGGCCTTCGAATCAAACCTAACCACTAAGGGACCAGCCCTGTCGTGTCTTCGGGCGGCTGCAAGCATCAGGTGTTAAAAGGAAAGGGACAATTCCTCTTGGTAAATGGCTCCCCTTCAAAACCTCTGTTCGAATCCCACCAAGTTATTGCGTGGATTTTAGGCTCATTAAGGATCTTAGGATTGAGGGGGTCGTTTGGTTGGTGGCGGAGGGGGTGGGATTCGAACCCACGGTGGCTTGCACCACGCCGGTTTTCAAGACCGGTCTATTCGACCACTCTAGCACCCCTCCGAAACTGTGATTTCTGTGGATACGATTGGTGTTACTCGTTTGACGATTCGATGCTTACGGCTCCATGCAGATAGGGTTGGAGAACTTCAGGGATTGTAACTGATCCATCGGCTTGTTGGTAGTTTTCGAGGATCGCTACAACGGTTCGGCCAATCGCGAGGCCTGAGCCATTGAGCGTGTGCAAAAACTGCGGTTTCTCGCCTTTTGACCGAAACTTTATATTCGCTCGCCTGGCCTGAAACCCTTCAAAGTTACTGCAGGAGGAAATTTCCCGGTATCGTTGCTGGGAGGGGATCCAGACTTCCAAGTCATAGGTTTTGGCTGCGGAAAACCCGAGATCCCCAGTGCAGAGTGCCATGACTCGGTAGGGCAATTTCAATTTTTGTAAGATGGTTTCTGCGGCTTGGGTTAGCTTTTCTAACTCGTCATAGGAATGATCGGGGTGGACAAAGTTAACTAGTTCGACTTTTTGAAACTGATGCACGCGAATGAGTCCTTGCGTGTCTTTTCCATACGAACCCGCCTCTCGGCGAAAGCAGGGAGTATGGGCGACATATCGGATGGGAAGTTGCTTCGTGTCTAAGATCTCGTCCCGATAGAGATTGGTGACGGGTACCTCGGCCGTTGGGATAAGGAAAAAGTCTTCTGCCGAGAGATGAAAGGCATCATCTTCGAATTTTGGTAACTGCCCGGTGCCCGTCATACTCGCGCGATTCACTAATACGGGAGGCAGTACTTCGGTATACCCATGTTCTTGCACGTGAAGGTCTAGCATGAAATTCGCTAGGGCTCGTTCTAAATGAGCACCCATGCCGATCCCGACCGAAAAGCGTGCTCCGGCGATCTTGGTTGCTCGTGGAAAATCTAGGATGCCTAAGCTCTCGCCAAGGTCGAAGTGTGAGCGGGGAGTGAAGTCCAACGTGGGTGGATCACCCCAACGACGAATTTCTTGATTCTCTCCTTCACTAGTTCCAGTCGGCACGGACTGATGGGGGAGATTGGGGATACTGAGAGCCTGCGCATTTAAGGGTTCTTCCACTGCACGTAACTCCAGCTCCAATGCTTGAATGTGTTCGCGTATCTGTCGAAGGGCGGCCATGGGCTCATCGGCAGGTTGTTTGTTCCGCTTCAGGACGGCAATTTGCTCCGATCCTTGCTTGAGTTGATGGCGCAAATCTTCGACTTGGTGGATTAGGGCACGACGTTTTTCTGCGAGCGATTGAATGGTGTCCCACGGAACATCATTCCCGCGAGCGCCAAGTTGAGCCCGAAGCGAGTCTAGCTGGTCACTGAGTAAGCGGGGATTATGCATAGTTGCGTTGGAAGGAATCCGAATCTATCATGGGTCTCCATGGCAGTCAATCAATCCAGTCGAGCCCCCCTCGCTTTTTAAATAGTAGCTGATGTGATGCCCTATTTCTTCCCTTATGAAACGGAATTTGTCGTCGGGATTGTCTTGCTCATTGTGGGCTTGTTCATTACGAAGCGAATAATTAAAAAGCGGCAAAATCCTTTGTAAGTTGGTCTCAAAGCATGGCTTTGGGCATTCCACGTATTCATTGGCAGTCCTCCAAAGCATAGGATAGCCGCGGGTAGCAGAGTATGTGCTGAGACTCGCTTGAGTCTGTGTTGTCTTTTGGAGGAGTGCTCTCTATAATTCGTCTCCATTTTTACTGAAAGGAATTATTTTGCCAATGTCGGACATTGCCAGGACTGATAATCGAGGCCCACATGACTTACGTCCGGTCAAAATAACGCGTCCGTTTACCAAATATGCGGAAGGGTCGGTCCTCATTGAAATGGGTGAGACAAAAGTCATCTGTACGGCCTCAGTAGAAGAAAAGGTTCCGCCCTTTTTGCGCGATAAAGGCCAGGGATGGATCACTGCCGAATATGGCATGCTTCCTCGGTCGACGCATGACCGTATGTCCCGTGA
>JAJDBR010000105.1 GCA_029261275.1 Nitrospirales bacterium | reverse complement strand
CATGATCGCCTCCCTGTCAGGAACGCTCTCTTCTAAAACACCACAAGATGCGATTATTTCTGTCCAGGGTGTGGGCTATCATGTGTTCATTGCCCTCTCGACTTTCTTCACCCTTCCTGACATTAATTCCTCAGTGCAGGTCTTCGTTTCCACCCATGTGCGGAACGACACCATTCAGCTCTTCGGCTTTGCCACCACGGAAGAGAAACAAGCCTTTTCCCTACTCACCACCATCAGCGGCGTGGGGCCGAAACTGGCCCTGAGCGCCTTATCGACTCTACCCGTCCCTGATTTATGTGCCGCAATTGAATCCGGCGATATTGAGACTCTGGGTTCCATACCTGGCGTAGGGAAAAAATCAGCCAGCCGAATCGTGCTAGAGTTAAAAGATAAAATCCATCGCATCGTTCTTTCAGGAGACCAGAAATCCTCAACTGCTTCAATCGAACCAACCAATTATCTGCAAGACGAAGCCGCCTCCGCACTCATCAACTTGGGCTACCGTGCCCCCGAAGTCAAAAAAGCCATCACCCTCGCCGTAACAAAGTTGGACGACACCTACGAACTAGAAGCCCTCATCCGCACCACCCTCAAAGAACTCGCCAAAGGCTAAGAGGATTATTTCCTTGCCTCTATTCAACAGCATCGGGAGCTTTCCAAAATTGGACAATTTCCTGAAAAAAACAAGCCTAGCCATTTGTATGCCAATATGAGAATAAAGTATTTGCAGCTCAAACCAGATTCGCTCTTACCCAATGTCTTAGAATTAAATCCCTTCCGTTCAGTGATTGTTATCGAGGAAGCAGTAACCCCAAACTGGCAATCGATAGTAAGCTCTTGGCTAGTAAAGTCTGGATGTCTGTATATGATGGCATGGGGTAATGAATGCAGTTCATGGGACGATTCCGTTGATTATGCCAATCTCAAAGAATTCAACTATGAAGCCATTCCGGAGGATAAGTTCGTATTGACGACATGGCACGAAGATGAACCTTTATCTGAAGTATTTTGGTTTTCTAAAAATACTGCGTGTCATCCGACGGTTGATTTGCAGAACACCCTCGTTTGCCATATCTCAACGAATAATAAAGAGAAAGAATTATTGCTGAAGTATGCCGAGGCATAACAACCCAGGCTAATCTTGCAGCCGGTTTTATTTTTGCCTCGTCGAGCCAGAAGGTTGGGAAGGACTTTAATTTCGCTTAGAGAGTTTCACAGACTTAATAATCCTGGTGCCCACCTTCGAAGACAAGCTTTAAAAACATAGCGAAACAAGTCACCACACCGGCCCCTTCCTTCCAACCGACTCCTGGCACCCGGCCCTCTTGAAGAGTGCTCTGATGAACCGGTTGGCCCTGTGTGAGCAAGCGGGAATGCTACAGGTTTCCCAAGCCCGTCCAATTCCTAATGGCTGACGCCTGCTGTCCGGCTCTTGGGACGGACGCTCCTATCATTCGGCGGGCCTGGTTTGAGCATAGCGAGTTGGCCCGCTCTTCTCTATCCTGCGTCCGGCACTCCTAATGTGGCCTGATTGGGCGTCAATGGTTTTGGCTACTTTTGCCGAAACAAAAGTCGCTCGGCCGCCGGTCCGAGAACCGGCATCTCTCGAACAATCAAATCATTCCAGGTTAGGGCAACGTGATTACAACCATGTGTTTTGTCGATTTTAAAAAACCCGGAAGTTTATTGGAATGGCTATAGACCGAAAACGGTGGCAGAGTTGCCGTAGATTTGGGAGTTAGGAAGGAGGGCTTTAGAACAGGCTAGAGCGTTTCACGAATTTTTTGACCCTGGGCGCCGCTTTCAAGCACGCGCTTAAAAAAGCGTATGACATCGGCCAAGTCGAACCAAAACCCGCAATTGATACACTTGGCATTAAATCGACGGGACACTTTAGTGTATTGCCGTTCTACTAGCATGGCACCTTGGCAACGAAGACATTTCATAATAGAACCATGCTCACATTATCCATCAACAACAATTTCCCCATTACGACTTTGAGGCCGTTCGAAAAAATAAGCAAGCAGCTTTATTCTACCGCAATCGATTCAGAATGACCGCGACACAACCGGCTAAGACCCCACCTCCCAAAATGGTTAGCCCCATGGAGAGAACCCCTTCCCACGTACCAGACGCAGGCGATCCATACAGTAAATCTCGCACACCACCTTGCACCATTAAGATGGCCAAAGTCAGCAGCGCCCCCATCCCAAACCACCACGCAAATGTTCGCACAGTTTCCTCAAAAAGGCTTAAGTGAGCCTTGAGAACACTCATATTTTTTTTCGTTTATTAGGGGGACTGAACTGTACTCATGGCTGAAATAAGGTGTCAAGAATGACTGATGGTTTCCTGTTAGGACGTCGAGGCAGGCTCCCCTCCTGCGCGCCCCTTAAGGCCATGATGCAAAAAGATCGATACATTGCTGGAAGCATTGTTCACCACGGCCAGCCCAGGCTGCTCGCCCCTTCCCGTGGCGACAGACAACGTAGTCAAGGCAAAAGGAGCATGGGGCGTCGGGTAATGACGGGGAGGATAGCGAAAGGTACCATCGCCTTTGCCATATAAGAGCGAAATGCTCGCCGATTGAATATTCACGACTGCCACATCAGGAATTTTGTCCCCATCAAAATCCTGAGCCACTCCATGATTTGGCCCGGCATCACCGCCTGAGTCCTTCCCTTCTTGAAACGTGCCATCGCCATTGCCTAAAAACACGGTGATGGTATTCATTTCACCATTGATGACCAACAGGTCCAAGTTGTGGTCTGTATTAAAATCGGAAAAAGACACACTGAGCGGCCGCTTGCCGGTTCGATAATCTTTGGGAGCCAAGAAGGTGCCGTCCCCAATCCCGAGCCAAATTGATACCGCATGACTCATGGGTCCACCATTGCTGACCGCAATATCCAAATGATTATCCGCATTGAAATCCGCTGATGCCACGGAGGTTGGCGTATCCCCATATTCATAAAGAGGACCTACCCGAAATTTCCCGTTCCCCATTCCCAAGAACACCTGAATCTTGTCATTTCGCAGGGCGACGACCATGTCCGGCAAAAAATCTTCATTAAAGTCCCCGGTCGTAATACTGACTGGGGTTCGACGGACCATATATTGAGAGCCACGCAAAAACGTCCCGTTCCCTTGCCCCAAAAAGACTAAAGCATGATTATCACCGGAGCACGCCACCACCAAATCTGCAAAATGATCTAAATTAAAGTCATCAACAGCGACATGACGAGGCTCTTGGCAGGCTGTGATGATTCTCTGATCGTGAAAACCCCCATCACCCGTACCCATGAGCAACGAGAGGGAATTGCCCTGTATGTTGGTCGTGATTAAATCGGCAAATCCATCGCCATTAAAATCACTGGCCTGAATAGATGTGGGATTTTTACCTACGCGTAAATCTGTATAGTGATAAATGAGATCTGGTGGGGTATAGTCTTCGCCCGTTGGACATCCTCCCAACCCGAAGAGAAAAAGAACGGCCATAGGGAATGACGACCCAAAAATTCTGGGAAACATTGGTTCCAAAATCCTGGCGCCTTTTCCGCTGGAGTAGGGCATCATCGCCACACCTAAAGAATAAATTCGAACGCGGATCGAGTATACGGGTTTCCCCTGATCATGTAAAACTACGTAATGGGGGAAACAGAGCGGAATTTCTTTTGGTTTCTGAGCTTATCCCAAATGGGAAAAGTCGGGTTGAGTAGGATACCCCACTAGCAGAGCTTGAGAACTTTATGGTATAGATTTTTTTCTGGCGTGATTTTGTCGTGTTTGTGAAGGAGGAATATATGGCCGTAGAGAAAGAAAAAATTGAACTAAGTGTGTATGGTGTGGCGGAAATTGTGAAATGGTGCATCACCCGCAATAATGGTCGAGTGCCAGGGGTTGATACCCCAGTGTTTCAACAACTTCAAGATTTGGTGAAAGAAAAACCGGCCACCAACGATTATTTCACCTTGGATCAATTCTGGAAAACACGGAAGGTCTTTGAATTTACTCCTGAGGAAGTAGCAACCATTGACCGCTGTCTCTATGACATTCCTAATTTTGACGGGGCTCAGCTCCCCCAAATCCGCTATAAGTTTTGGCCGAAAGTGGTTGTCCAACCATAGACGTAAAACCTGTCCGATCCCCTGATCAGCACCCGATTAGGGGAAATTTCTCTCAAACTATTCCCATTCTCTGGCGTTCTTTACCACCACTCCCATTCTTGGGTGAGCAGACACTGCGTACACAAAAAATAAATTAGTGGCCGCCTGGGCCACGTCTCTCCATTTTCAGAGAGCCAGGATTGTCCCTAATCACAGATTAGGAGCAGCGAGATACTAGGCTTCCCCCTGAAGTAAATCGAGTGGAGAAAAATCGTCAGTGAGGATTTGGCCGGGACTCAAAGACACGGGGGCATGAGACAAAAACAATCCTAACCCATCAGGTGGAAATTGATTGCGATTCATGGAACGGGTCAGTAGGTCGACAAATTCCGGAGAGCGCATCCTTTCGACCGGCTGACCGGCAAAAAAAATCAGATTCACAGAGCCTTTTTTCGTTTTCAGCCAATCTGGACCTGCCACCCCATACGTTGTAATGTTGTCAAACGCCAACCCCATGGTGGAAAAGACGGCTTCTGCCCGTTGAACATTGGCCGGAGCATCGGAAGAAGCCAAATTCACCGCAATAGCGCCATCAGAATTTACATGTTCCCGCAATTCTTCAAAAAATTCCTTGGTCGTGACATGGAACGGGATCAAATGTCTGGCAAAGACATCCACCCACACCACATCATACCGAGTGGGATTATTGCGTAAAAAGGTTCGCGCGTCTTGCACTACAACATGGTGATTTTCTGGCGGCGTATAGTCAAAATACTGTGCAGCAGCCTTGACCACCGATGGGTCCATTTCCACGACATCCAATTCCAAATTTGGCCAATGTTTGGCCAGCCATTTGGCAAGAGAACCACCCCCATGACCAAGAATCAACCCGCGTGTCGGTTTCTCTATGATGGGCAGAACACCCATCATCACTTGACTATAGGGTAACGCGAGAAGGGTAGGTTCAGCTTTCCACATGACCGCATGATACGTATTATTTAAAATGAGATATCGAAACAAGTCATTTTCACTCACCCTGACTTGCTGGTACGGACTATCTTCCTGATGAATGGCAGGTGGCAACACAATCACTGGATGAAACCCCATCCAGGTCATGCCTCCAAAAATTGCTAACAGTCCAACTTGAAGCCCGAGGGAAAGCTGGCGAGATTGCAGAGTCCAAATCACCCCCAGAATCATCAGGACTACCCCTAACACGGCAACTAATGTTGTACTTCCTATCCAGGTTAGTAAGTAAAAGGATGTGCCCCAGGTCCCAACCAGACTTCCCAGCGTGGAGACCGCGATCATGCCCCCAGTATTTCTCCCAAGGTGCCCCATATCAGCAATCGCCAAACGCAACAAAGCTGGCAAGACACCACTCAACCCAAAAGCCGGAATGGCCAATAGCGCACTGGCGGCAAAACACGGCCCCCAGCGTGGATCCTGAATCCAGTGAAAGACTTGAAACACCACGGGCTGCCCCGCCCATGCCAAAAGCAAGGTCCAACCCCCCGAGGTCAATAACAGCCAGGCCAATACCTGCTGGGGAGGATACCGATCAGCTAACCAACCCCCTGCCGCATACCCAGTACTCATAGCCGCTAGCACGACGCCAATGAGCGCTCCCCAAACAAACAGCGAACTACCGAATACCGGCGCAAGCAGCCGACTCCCAACGATTTCCAAGCCCATGACCACGGCTCCTGTGGTAAAGGCCGTCGCAAAACACCACCATCGTGGTAGGCTAATTGGACGAGAGTATTGTGAGGGAGGTGATTGGGTCATGAGAGATTCCTTGCCATGGGCAAAAGGGAAATGATGCTAAAGCATGACCTTCAGGGTGTCAATTCATCACATCACAATATCTGTAAGGAAGGAATAATTACTCATTCATTCTCTCAAAAACCCACAATTTTTAAGGGTGGCAAGATGGAACTCACTCCCGCAATTCGGTAACATTCCTTTCGGATGACCCAATCCAATTCATCTTCATCAAGTCCTTTGTCTCCTCACGTTCCCCAAGGAGAGACTCACCAAATCAGTCGAGCGGCAGGCTTGATTGGCGCTGCCACGTTCTGTAGCCGCATTTTGGGATTTGTGCGAGACATCATCTTGGCCAACTTGTTCGGGGCCAATGCTGCTGCCGATGCCTTCTACATCGCCTATCGCATCCCGAACCTATTACGGGAACTGTTTGCGGAAGGTTCCATGTCCTCAGCATTTATCCCTGTTTTTACCGAATATCATTCTACTCGGTCCAAACACGAAGCCTGGGAACTCGCTAGTGCGGCGTTTACCACACTCCTCACCCTCGTCACATTCGTCACACTCCTCGGCATCCTTGCCGCTCCCAGCCTTGTCTGGATGTTGGCTCCTGGCCTCCATCATGATGCCGCGCAATTAGCTACCACCACGCTCCTTACTCAAATTATGTTCCCCTACCTGCTCTTTGTAAGCCTGGCAGCCTTAGCCATGGGGATTCTTAATGCCCTTCGCTCATTTGCCATTCCTGCCTTGGCTCCGGTCTTTTTCAATGTCTGCGTCATTGTGTTTGCCCTCGCGATTTCTCCCATATTTGACCAGCCGATTCTGGCAGTGGCCCTGGGAATTGTGGTGGGAGGATTGGCGCAATTTCTTATGCAATTGCCAGGGTTGCACAAAAAGGGATTTTTATTCTCCTGGAATTTTCATCCGACGCATCCTGGAGTCAAACGAATGGGGGTGTTGCTCATTCCCACCCTTCTAGGCTTGGCCGTCACTCAAATCAACTTAACCATTAGCACTATCCTAGCGTCGTATTTTGAAGGTGGCCCAACGTACTTGTTTTATGCCATGCGGCTGATTCAATTTCCATTAGGGATTTTTGGTGTCGCCATGGCCACGGCTATCTTGCCTAGCCTATCTACTCAGGCAGCAAAAGGAGCCCATGATGAACTTCGAGCCACGGTGAACTTTGGGTTACGAATGGTGTTCTTTATCATTGTGCCATCGATGGTCGGGCTCATACTCTTGAGAACACCAATTATTCATCTCTTCTTTGAACATGGAGCCTTTTCGGCTCAAGATACCATAGGCACGGCCTCAGCATTGTGGGGATTTTCGGTGGGCCTGTGGGCCTTTTCCAGCTACCGGATCTTAGCCATGGCCTTCTATTCTCTGCAGGACACAAGGACTCCCGCGACAGTGGCGGTCCTCTCCGTTGGCCTCAACATTGGATTGTCCCTATGGCTCATGACACCATTGGGCCATACCGGATTAGCACTGGCTGCCGGATTAGCCGCTATAGGTCATACCCTCATGTTGGCAACAATTTTAGGAAACCGTCTTCAGGGTTTATTGTGGACGAGGCTGGGAGCCTCCTTGGCTCGAACCGGAATCGCGCTGCTTCCCGTTATAGGACTCTGTACCTGGATGGTCTCCCTGCCAATCTGGCAAGAAACTGGTCAAGGTCCTCAAAAAGCTGCTTGGCTATTCCTAGCCCTTTGCGGCAGCGCCCTAGGGTACTTCGGCATCCATCAACTCTTGCACTCCGATGAACTCAGTCATTTGAAACTCATGCTTCAACGAAAATTACCCAAACAATCTTCTCAATAAGTGGGTACAACCTCCTCATGATTGTAGTGATTCAACGAGTCACCCACGTTTCTGTGACGGTAGGGAGCCACTGTATTGCCAATATTGGACATGCGCTTTTGGTCTTGGTAGGAATAGAGAATGGCAATGCCGACTCCCACGTACGTTTCATGGTGGGATAAATTCCTCAATGGCGAATCTTTGCAGACACACAGGGGCACATGAATCATTCACTTCAGGATACTAACGGCGAACGACTCCTCGTATCGCAATTCACCGTTCTGGCAAACATGACAAAAGGACGGCGTCCCAGTTTCAAAGACGCTGCACCCCCAGAGGAGGCGCGACGGTATTTCCAGAATATGCTGGAACCATCCAAAGCGTTAGGCCTTGCCGTTCAGGGTGGGCGGTTCGGAACATCAATGAGGGTCAGCTTGGAAAATGAGGGCCCTGTCACCTTAACTCTTGATGGCCTCGCCAAAAAAAAAGGAGAAAAAGGTTAAGGGCCTTGACTCCTAGGCCGATAGAATTATTCAATGGGATCCGCATAGCAACCCTTGAACCGGAGAAGAGGAGGGAGGAGCCTGATGACGCCAATCCCTGATCAACATCCGCTGAAGCAGTTATTTGGAAGATTGACCGAACGAAATTTTTCCGAAACACTGGGCTGGCCAAATTTTCAAGTCACCGACTATGTGGCCAATTTACTTCTAGAATTCATCCATACCGATCAACTCTCCCGCATCGCCAACCACGAAGGCGAACCTGTCGAAACCGTCGTTGAACTTTTATACGAAGCCGAAGACCATAGCCAGCATTCGTCTGCAGAAAAAGAATGCGACATTCACCGGCACATTGGTGATTTGACGTTGTTTTTGGCTGGATTATTCCCAGAGTATTGCAGCCGAATCAAATGCTCCGGGTTGATCCACCACAAAGATTTCTTAGTGGATTACGTCAAAGCTGGAAAACGGTCGTACGGGATTGTGGCGACACACCAAGACCCACAAGCCAAAAACCCTCCCTCGTTATTCCAAACCCTCTCCACAAACTTCGAATTGTGTGTCGCTGGCCTCGGCTTTGTTCGATTAGATTTGGACCGTTTTCAGGATTCCCCCTCCCAGCCTACTAAAAACGTTCTCTACCATTGAGAATATTGGAACGGTTGATCACAAGGTTCCCATCGACCTGCCCCCATCGATCAGAACAACAATCCCCCATGAACTAGGAGCCAGCTGGGAAAACATCAAAAATACCCTGTTATTCGATCTCCCTGACTTCAGATGAGAAAGAAAAGACCGAAATAACAGAGAAGGAAAAGCACGAGACATCCTCGTGTGCCCGACTCCAGGGTACGAGGAGGATTATAACCACGGGGACAGCTCCACCTACAGGATGATGTGTAAGGGCTTCATGTTACAAGAATTATTCGTATGACCCCTGAACTCCAAGAAAAACTCCAATCGTGCCCGAATCTCCCGAGCCCTCCAGCGATTGCCATACAAATCATCCAACTGGCGAACGAACCTGAGATTGACTTAGACCGCATCATTCACCTTTTAAATTGTGATCCCGCCTTGTCGTCTAAGATTTTACGAGTTGCCAATTCTCCTCTGTATCCGTATCCCAAAAAAATCGAATCCCTGCATCAGGCGTTGATGATCCTGGGGCTCAACGCCACCATTTCACTTGCCTTGTCTTTCTCCCTTATCAAGGCTCTTCAAACCACGAAAGAAAGCGGATTGGATTATGCTCTGTATTGGAAACGGGCGTTAGTGGCGGGAACCGCATGCCGCGCGTTAGGAAAGATCTGCAAGGTAGCAGAAACCGAAGAGTTGTATTTGGCAGGTCTGTTACAAGACCTGGGCATGCTTGCACTAGACTGCGTATTCCCGGATTTATACGGCGCTCACAAGCTGCCACAGACAGATCATGCCAGCCTCTGGACCTATGAAAATCAGGTTTTGGATATCACCCATGGTGCGGTGGGCAGTTGGTTGTTAACCAAATGGAACTTTCCGGACCGCCTACGGCTGGCGGTAGGCGGAAGTGACGACCCATCCCGCATTCCTACCCATGATGAACGGGCGACTTTTGCGTGGTGCGTTTCCCTATCAGGGGGTATCGCAGAAATCTTTCTTCGAGAAACCTCCGACGAATATATGCATCGGCTCAAGGCTCAAGCGAAATCGCTCCTAGGTCTTTCCCCGGAATCCTTAGTCGAGGTCATAGAAAGCGTGCATGCTCAACTTCCTGACATGGAACATCTTCTGGCCACAAACCTCCAATCATGGGCGGACCCTCAAATAATTTTGGAACAGGCCCGTGAATCTCTGCTGATTCGTAGCCTTCAGGCAATTAAACAGGTTGAAGAACTTCAAATATCCCAGGCCACCATGACTGACCAATTTGAACATTTAGAAGAAAACCATCGTCACGATAGCCTTACGGGTGCCTTAACCCGCGCTCATTTGGACACGTGCTTGAACACGGGGTTTGAACATGCGGTCGAGAATCAGGAACCGTTAACTCTGGTATTTGGCGATTTGGACAAATTCAAATCGGTGAATGACACATACGGCCATCAAGCAGGAGATAGCGTCTTGCAATCTGCGGTCCGACTTATTCAGTTAAAATTACGTGGAAC
>JAJDBR010000104.1 GCA_029261275.1 Nitrospirales bacterium | reverse complement strand
AGCTTGCCCCCTTTGCGCAAGCGCACAGCGTATTCCACGGCCCCATGCGGAACGGTTTTCTTAAAGTCATGCTTCCCATTGATCAGACGAAATCTGTCATACCGCCTCGGGTCTGACTTCTCTTGACGCAAAGGAGCCCGCTTCGGTTTTGTCCTAGGCTTCATAGTTGTAGGAATCGGATATTTGATGACATGAGTTAAATAACCTTAGATCATTTCATTGATCCATCATCTAAGATTATTAGATACTGACGTACGGAGAATTTCATGAAATTAGTCTTGTATTCGGGTGGGCAAGAACCTTCTAATCGCTTAATCCACCATGCCCTCTTTCAATTGGTGAACCCGAAACGAAACACATCCATGACCTACATTCCCTTTTGCCAGGATCGGTCTGACCTCTTTTTTAAGAAGGCGATCAAACGGTACCAAGGAGTCGGATTTAAGCGCTTTCACTGCCTTCCCGTGGATGTACCCTTTATACAGAACGATCTCAACAAAGCCCTCGGGGGTGACGTGATTTATCTCGCGGGGGGAAACACGTTTTACTTCTTACACCACCTGAGAAAAAGCGGATTGATACCTCAACTGAAACAATTTGTTGAGAGAGGAGGCATTCTCGCGGGTCTCAGTGCTGGAGCGATTCTTCTCACCCCCAATATTGGTACAGCCGGTCCTCCCCTTCCGTACCCAGATGACAATGATGTGAAGTTAAAAAATCTACGGGCCTTGGGTCTGGTCCGTTTTGAGTTCTCCCCTCACTACTCCTCTACTCCTACAACCAACCGAGCCATCCTTCAGTACAGCCGAACAACCAAATACCCCATTGTTGCCTGCCCCGATGGTAGCGGAATCACGATCAATGACGATCGAATGACTTTTATTGGGAAAGTTGTGATGTTTTCTGAGGGAAAGAAAGTGGAGATTCTTTGATTTCGCCAACGGGTTATCCAAGAGATCACATCTAGGGTTATCCCGCTAAGCCGGTGTACGCCTGAGGCCAATCAAATGTTAGACTGCACAGCATGGATTCTAGAGAGCCGTCTTCAAAAGAAAGCAGTACGCTCGATCGCGTTAAGCACTATCATGAGCAGACCAAGCATGAATTTAATCGATTTGCCAAATCGTTAGGCTATTTGGATTGGGCCAATCAACCTGATCCCTTTCGTCGATTTCATGGCGCACCTCTCATTTCCTTACCGCTGCTCAAACTAGACGAACAACCTTTTTCGCCATCTTACGAAGCCTTATTTGGGACGCCCTCGATTCCGTCCCAACCCGTGACACTTCAAACGTTATCTCGATTTTTTGAATATGCCTTATCCCTGACTGCTTGGAAAGAATATAACGGCACCAGTTGGGCCCTTCGAAGTAATCCTTCCAGCGGAAACCTTCATCCAACCGAAGGGTATCTCTTCACCGGGAATCTCCCAGATGGCACACTCAACCCAGGCCTTTACCATTACGCGCCAAAAGAACATGGGCTGGAACATCGCTGGTCCATCTCGGCTGAAACCGCGGAATCGATCCTCCAACTCCTGCCAACCGATAGATTTTTGGTTGGGCTCACCTCCATCCATTGGCGGGAAGCGTGGAAATATGGAGAGCGAGCCTTCCGCTATTGTCAGCATGATATCGGGCATGCCATTGGGAGCATGCGAATCGCAGCCGCCACCCTAGGCTGGAATATGGTCGTCCTCTCTCACACATCAGATGAGACGATTGAACAACTCCTCGGCTTGCATCGCAAGCAAGACTTCCAGCAATCAGAAGGTGAATATCCCGACCTGTTAGCCGCCATCTGGCCAAATAATCCACAAGCAATTCTGGAAATGAACTTGGCCTTTGAGAAACTACCGGACGAGGTGTTGTTAACGGGAGAATGGAGGGGAGAGGCGAACAGACTCAGTAAAGATGAACCCGTTCATTGGGAAATCATTGATGAAGTTGCAGAAGCCTCTTGGAAATCCACACAAAAATCCGGAATTTTTGCTTTCTCCACTTCTGCAACGACTCCAAACTTGGATGACAAATCAGAGGCCGAACCATTGGCAGGCCAAATTATCCACCAACGACGAAGTGCCGTGTCATTTGATGGACACACCAGCCTGTCCGTGGATCGATTTTACACGATGCTGCTACGGACCATGCCGAAGAGCGAGTTGCGAGTTTCTGAACGACCAATGCCCTGGGATACGCTTCCCTGGAATCCCACCGTTCACCTTGCGCTGTTTGTTCATCGAATCGATGGCCTCGCCTCTGGCATGTATTGGCTCAACCGCAATCCTCAAGAACACCACGTGAAAGATTTTCAATCAAGCATGCATGAGCAATTCGAATGGACAACCCCAGAAAATTGTCCTGCTCAGCTCCCTCTTTATCTTTTAGAAGAAGGCGATGCGAGGAATCTGGCCATGCAACTCAGTTGCGGACAAGAAATTGCCAGTGACAGCGCCTTTGCACTCGGCATGGTTGCGGAATTCGATGGAACCCTTGAAAGGTTTGGCCCCTGGTTTTACAAGCGCTTGTTCTGGGAAACGGGGCTGCTCGGCCAAGTGCTCTATCTGGAAGCCGAAGCCGCTGGTATTCGTTCCACTGGCATTGGGTGTTTCTTCGACGATCCCGTGCATCGCGTCCTCGGCTTTTATCCTCAGACCAAATGGCAATCCCTCTATCACTTCACCGTCGGAGGCCCAACAGACGATGGCCGACTCACCACCCTCCCCCCTTACGATCACCTACAATAAGGCCAAATGACCCCAAAGCATTCCAAACCCTTACCGCGAGAGTTTTATGAACGGCCGACCTTGAAGGTGGCGAAAGAACTGTTGGGAAAAGTGCTTGTGAGAAAAACCACACATAGCACTATGTTTTCAAAAATTGTTGATGTAGAAGCATATGTCGGCCCACAAGATAAGGCATGCCATGCCTCAAAAGGTCGAACAAAACGCACGGAAATCATGTTTGGCCAAGCAGGATTTACGTATGTCTATCTTATCTATGGGATGTATCACTTGCTCAATATCGTCACTGAACGAGAAGGATATCCCGCTGCCATTTTAATTCGAGGACTGGAACCCGAGGAAAAAGAGGACCCCCCAACAGGCCAAGCCCGCATTGACGGACCAGGACGCGTCGGCCGTTTTTTAGAACTAGACCGCACACACAACGGCCTCGACACAACACAAGGCACGACAATTTGGGTCGAAGATCATGGCTTGGCCGTTTCACGAAAACAGATTCAGGCCCTCCCCCGCATCGGCGTGGACTATGCTAGAGAATGGGCAAAGAAATTGTGGCGGTTCACCCTGCCTATTCCACCTTCCCTCAAGACACGAAGGATCACCATAAAATGAGTGCTTTTCAAACCTTTTACAAGATATCTTGAACAAGTACAGCCGTCTACGTTACCCTAGTTCCTCAGAACCATGTCGGCGACATTCCGTACGCCACATGAGACAACCCGCTTCTCATTTCCACGAACAATAAAGGAGACACAACTATGGGCAATCCGCTCGATACAATCTCTGGCACCATCACTGCTGGCTTTGTGTTGACCGTGGTCCTCTATGGCCTGGTCAAAATGCTGGTGTGACACCCCAGGAATCCCGAAGATATCTTTAATCACCTAACGAATACGAGGACTCATTATGGAAAGTTTATTAGCCTGGGGACATTTCCTCTCGGGCATTACCTGGATTGGGATTTTGTATTACTTTAATTTCATCCAAGTGCCGTTTCTGAAAGTGGTCACACCCGAAACGAAAGCGGAGGCTTTCAAGCATTTAGTGCCTAACGCCTTATGGTGGTTTCGATGGGGAGCCTTGGCTACCTGGGTTTTCGGCGCAGCATTGCTCATGAATCAGCATCGGATGGGAAGTGCCTTCTTATTACAAGGCCAAGATGCCGTTATCGGCATGGGTGCTTGGTTGGGTACGATTATGTTGTTGAACGTGTGGGGAATCATTTGGCCCAACCAGAAAAAAGTACTGGGCATGAAAGAAGCCACTCCAGAAGAAAAGGCGGCAGCCGGACGGACAGCATTGCTGGCATCACGTACCAATACCTTGCTCTCCATTCCAATGCTCTTCTTTATGGCTTCCTCTGGCCATGCCTCAGGGCTGTTTTAATTCAGAATTAAAAGACTACGTTCTCTAGTCTTTCTGCAATAAAAAAGGCCGGCTCTTACGAGCCGGCCTTTTTAGTTGTATTATCTTGCCCTAAATCATTCTAAGGATTTTTTCATTTCTATAGTTCTTCTCCGCAAGAGATCTAGGAACCTGTTGATGCATCATAAACGGGATAGTCGATATAGCCTTCCTTCTCAAACGAAAACCAGGTGTTCATATCTTCTGAAGGGGCCAAAGGCCATCCATTCCGAAATCTCTCAACCAAATCCGGATTGCTGATATAGGGTCGGCCGAATGCAACAAGATTGGCATCCTTTATTTGAATGGCCGCTTCTGCCGTCTCTTGCGTGTACCCACAATTGCTCATGATTGGTCCAGAAAACACCTGACGAAATTCATTCAGCTTCATAGGCTCTCCTAATTCATGGGAACCAAAGGCTAACCCGTCGACCACATGGAGGTAGGCAAGACCCACCTTTTCAAGTTGAGATGCCGCATGCGTGAATGTTTCACGGAAATCTTCTGAACCCATGTCATTATAATTGCCATTAGGACTGAGACGAGCCGCAACACGATGAGCTGGCCACACGTCAATGACTGCCGTCACAATTTCCTGGAGAAAACGAAAGCGGTTCTCTAAGCTCCCACCATACTGATCGGTTCGTTGATTCGTTTTGGATTGGAGAAATTGGTCAATCAGATAGCCATTGGCACTATGAATTTCCACGCCATCAAAGCCTGCGTCCTTGGCTCGTTTCGCTCCTTGCTTATACGCTTCAACAATTCCAGGAATTTCACTGGCCTCGAGCGCACGCGGTGTTTCATACGGCTGCTTGCCTTTGGGAGTATGCACGTATTCCCCATTCGATTTCACTGCAGAAGGGGCAACCGGTAATGCTCCGCCATGAAAATCACTGTGCGAAGCCCGGCCACAATGCCACAGTTGAAGAAAAATTTTGGATCCCTTGGCATGGACAGCATCAGTCACGATTTCCCACGCCGCACCTTGTTCATCAGTGTAGACGCCCGGCGCATTGATCCATCCAATGCCTTGCTCTGATATAAATGTCGCCTCCGTGATCAGAAGCCCAGCATTAGATCGCTGAGCATAATATTCAGCCATAAGAGCATTGGCCATGCGTTCTGTCCCAGCTCGGGCACGAGTCATGGGAGAGAGCACAACACGATTGTTTAATGTCAAATCACCCAATTGAAATGGGGTCAACAACTCTGGCGATATGGTCATGTGGTAGATCCTTTGAGTTATTCTTGAACAACAATATGGGTGTCGGTTTCTTCCACGCCTGGAATCGTGTGGATTTTGGTCATGATAAGGTTCGACAGGGCTCGATCATCAGGGGCATTCACTAACCCAAAGATATCGGGTTGGCCAAAACAGGCATGGGCCTGTTCCACCTCAGCAAGAGCTTTTAATGTCGCCAACACATCTTGGGCTTTCCCGGCTTTGACCTTCATCAAAATGTACGCTTTTGCTGCCATGGCAACCTCCTTGTTCTAGATCAATCCACTATGCCCATCGTCCTAGACGCTGTTCTACCATAGATAGAGCTTTTGTTCTATATCCGAGACCTCCTCATGATCCTTCCATATTGCATAGCCTTCCCCAGGGCCAGTAGGATGAATGGCTTGGAAAATCATGTAAACTTCTGAGTTCCGAGAAGTCATTTTTTATGTCCAACATTGTTTCATTACTGCCCAGTGCAACGGAGATGGTGTGTGCTCTTGGTGGCCAAGAGCAACTCAAAGGCCGTTCCCATGAATGTGACTACCCTTTGGGCATTAGCAAGTTGCCGGTCTGTACTGCACCCAATCTCTCAGTTGATGGCACGAGTCAGGAGATTCATGAGCAGGTGTTCGAAATCTTGAAAGATGCACTGTCGGTCTACCGTGTGGAAGTTGATACCCTTCACGCACTCCAACCCGATATCATCGTGACACAGACACAATGTGATGTCTGCGCGGTGAGCTTCACCGACGTAGAGAAGGCTCTTAAGGAATCTCTAGATATTCAACCAACCGTGATTTCCCTCCACGCCACCAATTTGCAAGGTGTGTGGGATGACATCCAACGAGTCGCTCAAGGGTTAGGGAAACAGCAAGAAGGCCAGCAACTTCTCGCAAGCTACCAAACACGCATTTCCAAAATTGCTGATCAGTCCAAACGCGAAATCTCTCAGCCTTCCGTAGCCTGTATTGAATGGATGGAGCCCTTAATGGCCGCGGGCAATTGGGTGCCTGAGCTAGTGCAACTCGCAGGAGGCCAATCAGCATTTGGGGAGCCAGGCGCTCATGCCCCATGGATCACCTGGGACGCGTTAGCCCAAACCAATCCTGACATGCTCGTCTTGATGCCCTGTGGGTTTTCCATGTCTCGCATTGAAGAAGAAATGAATATCCTGACAGCAAATTCGGTTTGGCCCACATTGAAGGCCGTGCAACAGGGGCATGTTTATCTGACGGATGGGAATCAATACTTTAATCGCCCAGGACCACGATTGGTCGAATCATTGGAAATTTTCGCTGAAATTTTTTATCCCACCCGTTTCAAATTTGGGCATGAGGGCATCGGATGGCGCCAGTGGATTCCTGCCAATTGACCAACTCTCTGTAATTTGCTACATAGTAATCATTCCTAAACAGGAATGAGATCAACCTTAACCATGAATCTTTCCCTGGATGACATTCGCCAAAAATTTCGCGATTGCGGCTTAAAGTCCACTCCGCAGCGAGCATCGATTTATCAGGCTCTCGTGAATAGTACCGCTCATCCAACCGCGGAGGATCTTTTTGCGCAGGTTTCGCCAACATACCCCATGCTCTCATTGAATACGGTCTATTACACCTTGACGGTATTGGGCTCGGCGGGACTCGTGCAAGAGGTGAACATTGGGCATGACCGGGCCCGTTATGATGCGAATCTCTCACCTCATCATCATGTGATTTGCCAAGGCTGTCAGGACATTATTGATGTGATGGATTCTCGATTAGATTCCCTGGCGCCACCAACCGGACTACCAAAGGATTTTGACATTACGAGTTATCAAGTCGCCTTTCGAGGCTATTGCGGCTCATGTCGCCAATCACAGTCACCAAACAAGGGCTGTTAAGCATTGCTCGCACTATGTCATACAGATTCAAGCTAACACCTATATCAGTAACCAATAGGGATGTTCAAAAAAGTTCGTCCAGCAAGGCCGCAGTCATTTTGGCGCGCGGAGCGTACACTTTGTACGTGAGCACGGCAGAATGGCGAGAACACTGCTGGCGGCTTTTTTCAACATTCCCAATGACTACTTCACCATCGGGGCACAACCCCGTTTCATCATAAAGGAGGATAGTATGGGCAAGAGTTTAAAAGACACCAAAAGTCATGAAAATTTGAAAGCGGCCTTTGCGGGTGAATCGCAAGCCAACCGTCGTTATTTGTATTTTGCCAAACGTGCAGATATTGAAGGCTACACCGATATTGGTGGTCTCTTTCGAGACACCTCAGAAGCAGAAACTGGTCATGCCTTTGGACATTTAGATTTCTTAAAAGAAGTTGGCGACCCAGCAACCGGTGTGCCAATCGGGAATACCGATGCCAACTTAAAGGCTGCCATTGAGGGTGAAACGTATGAATACACCCAGATGTATCCCGGCATGGCCAAAACTGCTCGTGACGAAGGGTTTGAAGAATTGGCCGAATGGTTTGAAACCTTGGCGAAAGCCGAGCGTTCACATGCCAACCGCTTTACCAAAGGCCTTGAATCGCTGAATCAAGGATAAGATTCTAGAAATAATGATCAAGGCCGCAGTTATTGTACAACTGCGGCCTTGTATTTTTAAATATTTCTTTCCATTTTCTATGTCGACCTTTGATCTCATCACCCCAGGTTGGAAGCGTTCCGATCTTGAAAGGGAAACGTTGCGGGTGTTTGATATCTGTGAGGGATGCCGTCGG
>JAJDBR010000103.1 GCA_029261275.1 Nitrospirales bacterium | reverse complement strand
TCACTCCTTGCGACCGTTCCTTTCGCTGCCGTGTTTCAGAACGATTTGGGGTATCTCACGCTGATCGGCGCCCAAGCCAACCGAGATGCCCTGCTACGCGGATTCACCACGGTACGCGATGTCGGTAGTAATGTATTCGGGCTGGCCCGAGCCACGGACCAGGGAATCGTCGATGGCCCACGAATCTATCCATCAGGTCCCTACATCTCTCAAACCGCCGGGCATGGCGATTTCCGCCCACCGCAGGCTGTGCCAAGCCATCCTGGGCAGCCATTGGACTACTTCCAAGCCACCGGCCACACCCTGATTGCCGACGGGGTCCCGGAAGTCATCAAGCGCACACGGGAGGCCCTTCGCATGGGGGCAACCCAGATCAAGGTGATGGCCGGGGGTGGCGTGTCGTCGACGTACGACCCGATTGACACAACCCAGTATACGTTCGAGGAGATGAAGGCCATCGTCGATGTGGCCAAGACGTGGAATACCTATGTGACGGTGCATAGTTTCACGGACGCCTCTACTCAGCAGGCCATCGAAGCCGGCGTCCTCTCGGTAGAACACGGACATCTCCTTACCGATGAGACCTTGAAAATGATGGCGGCAAAAGGTGCATGGCTCAGCATGCAACCCCTCCTCGACGACGAAGAGGCGATCCAATTCCCCGAAGGATCCGAAAGCAGAAAAAAATATCTTCAGGTCACCAATGGCACGGACAGGGTGTACAAGCTGGCCAAACAGTACGATGTGAAAATCGCCTGGGGCACCGATACGCTTTTCGATTCTGAGCTGGCCAAGAAACAGGGGAAAATTGTCGCCAAGATGAAACGATGGTTTACCTCGTATGAGGTACTCAAGATGGTCACGTATGACAATGCGCAACTCGTCAAGCTGTGTGGGCCGCGAGACCCGTACCCGGGTGACCTGGGCGTGGTCAAAAAAGGGGCTCTGGCCGACTTGATTTTGGTCAATGGAAACCCGCTCGAAAACCTTGATCTCGTCGCGGATCCGGAGAGGAATTTCGTGATCATCATGAAGGACGGAAAGATTTACAAGAATACCGTTGAGTAGAGCAACCTAAGTCTGAAGGGTATTTAAAAATGAATTTTTTCAAAGTGACAATGACACTTCTCCTGTTGAACGGCTTGTTCCCCATCTCCGCGCTCGCCGCGGATCCAGGCCAATCGGAGGTGCTCATCGACACACCCCAGGAACTGGATCAGGTGGAACACAATCCTGGATCCGAGTCCAATGCGGCGATCGCGCAGCAACTCAACAACCCGAATTCGCCTTTGGCTAAACTCACGCTCGAGTATACGACGACATTCTTTGAGGGAGATTTGCCGAATGCGGATGATCAAACGGGAAATTTACTACTCTTTCAACCGGTCTTTCCGTTCCCGCTGTCAGATGATGGGACGATCAATTTCTTTGCACGCCCTGCCTTCGCCCTTCTCATGGAACAACCGTACTTCGATACAGGAGACGGCCAATTCCAGTCGAAAACGGCATTTGCAGATATGGGTTTCGATTTGGCCCTGGGCAAGTCATTCAAATCGGGCTTCATCTTTGTCGGAGGCGTTCAGGGCACCATCCCGACGGGATCCTCCGACGATCTCAGCGCTGATCAGTGGCGGCTTGGGCCTGAGTTCATTGCCGGGTATATCAACAAGACCGGCTTCCTGGCCGTTTTTCCGGCGCATCAGTGGAATATATCCGGGAGTAATAATTTCTCGACGACGACTCTTGAAAATTTCGCCGGCCTTTTTCTCGAAGATGGGCTAACGGTGCTGAGCAACCCAGTCCTGTCCTACAACCATGAAAGTGAGGACTGGACAATTCCGCTCAATGCCTCCGTCAGGCAAGTCGTCAGGATAGGCAAAATGCCGGTACAACTGGGCTTGAGCCTTGATTATTACGTAAATCAGCCAGACGCCTTTGGGCCGGACTGGGTCATAACCTTAAATATTACCCCAGTCATCCCGAACTTTATCTACAATTGGATCACTGATTAAAATATTGTTATATATGGACGCTCCTGCGTATGGACGGATTTTTAGGCGAACATAGTGATTCATGTTTGCTATCAGGTATCCGGCCTGTTTGCGCTGCACCTAGGCCTCTGGACCTGGTGGAATCCGCCCGGATAAGGTCGTTGGATAGACGCCCAGTCAAGGTATCGAGCTTATACTCTGGCAATATCTCGAATTGGATCTACCCACGGCTGCCTGTTTCGTCATCAAGTCCTTGTCACCATCCCACAATCTGGTTCTGTCGCAAATAGCCTGATGTGTTACCCTGTGGCTATTTGAGGCGAGCCCATCATGGCAGCCACATCCTTCAAAGGCCGACATTTTCAGCAAGACATAACGATCTATCGCAAAAATCGTTTTTTACATTAAAAAGAGAGAACCCCCCTGTGTGGCCCAGACTGGAATGGTCTATTTTACTGGGATTTTCCAACCTAGGACGAGATGAAAACCTATACGGTTTCACTTCTTGTTGCTATTTGCGACAGAACCCAACAACCTATTTGAATTGTCGTACAGATAAAAATGTTCAATTACCTATAACTACAAATGTCCGCTTTGGGTCGGGAGCCGACATGTTGGCCTTCGCCTCAGGCGTCTTATGTTCCGCCTGCTTGCCCCATTCGAGGAGTAGCGCCCAACCCATCACGGAACCATGGGATCAAACCCCGCACGCGCAAACCGATCACGCGACAGGCCCCCGTCTTTCGCATAGGCCAAGGCTTCATCTTTGGAGAGAGGTTCGATGCCCGTTCCGGGGATCAATCCGTTGGTTGTGCGTTTCGCCCAGCGTGACTGCGACCCTCCTTCCCCCGCCAAAAAATAGGCGCCTCGTTGAGTCCGATATAACCGCGTGTCATGCCATCGGTTATTCGTTGGAGGGAAGGCACTCGGCAAGGTCACAATCAACTGTGCGGTGTGGGAACGATAGGTTTTGCCGTTGCTGACTTTTGTCATGGGGGTTGTGGCTCCTTTGGCCTAACCTTGAGGGGGCTCTCATGAAACCCGAACACGGTAGCAAGATGCCATGGCGAGATGAGGCCCCAAAGAAAGAAGGGAGTGATCGCTCACTCCCCTCAAGATGCATACCGCTACGGGCTTTTAATGAGAGCCCACTCGGATTTTCTAGCCAATCACCACTCCTTCTCACACTCACCACATGAGGGAGCCATCGGTTGATAGGTATGATAGCCGGTACCCCCCGTCATTTCTTTGAGGGCATCATGTTTGATGACGACAGGGGCTGCATACGCTTCTTTGGATTGTTTGTTTTGCATAGGGTAAAGCTCCTTTTTTTGGGAAGTAAAAATAATAAAACTCTTGCACTTCCCGACAAGCTACAAGGCATTTTTTCATTCCGTCAAGGCCGTCGCTTAAAGACGTTTGCGGGGTTGTTTGCGGTGCAATGGCGTGGGCAAGAACGTGTGGCACGT
>JAJDBR010000102.1 GCA_029261275.1 Nitrospirales bacterium | reverse complement strand
TAAATTTTCGTTGGAATCCCAAATTAAAATCTTCATTAGTCAGGTTATCATATGGTTTGAACGCGCTATCACCGCCAACGACAGCGACGAGGGCATCGAATTTTCCAACCTGCTCAAACATCCCTTTGACAGACTCGGTGTCCGTATAATCTACCTTCACGTCCCCATTACGCCCAGCGCGCACAATTTCATGTTGTAGAGAGAGAGCCCGGTCCATTGCACGACCAATTATTCCGCTGGCTCCCAATAAAATAATCTTCATACGGTGTTCCTTTTTGTATGTTATGAAACGAACATCAGACATTTCATGGCCAAAAGGCGATAGTACCGCGTTAATCGCCGAAGTGCACCTTCACATCCTTCGGGTAAGGGTAACCCTTCCCAGTTTCAATCAGATCACGCAGGCTCAGCAGGTAGCAAGTCCATTTCGTGTTGAAATAAAGAAAGTCGTCTTCGGAAGCAGCTTCGTTTTCATGAATCAACTCGACCCAAACCTGATCGGTATCCTGTTTGAAGGAAAATTTCAGCGAGCAGTTATGCCAGGGCCCTGGTCCGGAAACACAGTGCAGACGAACCAGGGCATTTTCTTCCAAAGCATCGATCCTGAACGACAGAGTGACGACATCCGCAAAATGTAGATCCAGCACGTGCCCTACCTTTGGCGTTCCATCAGTGGTTGTCGCCCACCACCCACAGAGCCCCACGGGTTCATGCATGGAACGGTAGATTGTGTTGATGTCGCCGACGATGCCGACACGGTGCCTTACTCTTGGCATTCTCATTACTCCTAATGTAGTAGAGAACGAACGGCGCCGTTGGATCGTTTCTGGTCAAGTCTGGACTGTCGCCCCCTACTGGAGCACCATCATTCTGAAGGTCGGGGTTGCCCTTCGTTGCAGCCGGTCATGATTTTTGAACCCGGGATTTCATCAGCCTAAGATGGCACTTCGGTTCTGTGCTCTAAGGGGCCGTTCAGTAACACAAAGGTCACGTAGCTCTTTTGGGTGTCTGGTGAATCGTCTTGTTAGCCACTTATAACTCATGCTCCTTCACAATGAATGCCGAAGATTGAGAGTGATCGATAAAATTCCCTTCATCTTCAAGTAGCGCAGCACTTAATTTTTGCCCCTCCGGTGAATTCATGGCCTCCATCAGATCTTCTTCTGATTCAAACCACACCTCTGCGATGCCATCATATTTTGGCAACATGCCCCTCGAATTCCTTAGTCCTTCGTTTAACGGTGTATTGACAGTAAGCGATTGCACATATTTTTTGGCCCTCATAATGTCAGCATTTTTCATAAAGAAAGGACCATGTTTATTCATCCAATAATCTTGAAACTCCTCGCGAGTCATATTTGGATGTCGGCGTAAACACATAACAAATTTGATCATTTCTAAAAGCTCCTTTGTTAGTGAGGGGGATGTCCGCTACGGATAAGGTTGTCCGTTGAACCGTCTTTCTAGCGATCGGAAGCAGCGGGTTGCTTACGGCCAGAAGCAGGCCAGAGCGCCGTGCTCTTTGCAAGCTTGGGCCGCAAAAAGATCTGTCCGATAACAGCGCATAGTCAGATGTAACTGACTTTATAATGAATTTGTACGTAGTCATTGGGAAGGCTGTTGCCTCGGATTTTTCTAGCCTAATATCTTGAGTAGTTTTGCCAAATAAGGACCTTCCTTCGCCCAGTAAAACCGGAATCTGTGTCAACGTCATGTCGTCAATGAGCTTCAGATCCAAGAATGACTGAATGGTTTTGCCACCATTAGTATATGCATGTTTGAAGCCTTCGTTTTTCAGATTGGCAGCTAACGCCAGTAAATCCCCCGAATACATTTCTACCTTATTTTTCAGGTTTTCAGGTGGCCATTTCATTGTGGTGCTGAGCACAATAATGCGAGCCTCGCCATAGGGCCACTGTTTAAGTGTGAGGTTCATGTCTGGAATACTTTCCATACAGCCACGCCCCATAATGAGACAATCGACCGAGTTCATGAACTTGCCGAAACCCATGGCGGGATTTTTACTCATATCCGCCTGACGATTGCCATAAGATTCTAATCAATCAATGTTTCCCTCTTCCCTAGCGATAAACCCGTCAACACTTGTTGCTATATATACCGAAAATTTCATTTCTTGTTTCCTTTTCTGGAGCGTTGACCCGAATTTCAGGTTTTCACGAGAGTCCGCTTTGGGTCCAGGCTGTGTAAAAACTCCATTTTAAATTTTTCCCTAAAAATTTTTCCTTCGAGGATCGTCTGTATTCCACGATCTCTGTCTAGGGAAGGGGTCAGGGACCCCCTAAATCCAGAAAATTCCGAGTTTTTACACAGCCTCGGTCGATAGTTGGCCCTCGCGATTGTCACAATAACAGCCATTGGCTGGCAATCAATAAGAAATTGTCAAAAGGATGCTGTTTCACAAAGGAAGGGTTTTGCAACCGGTATGACGCTCCATAGGGTACGGTCCTAACCCTTTACGTACATTTTCACAGCAATACGCGTAGTACCACCCTTGGATGAGAGCATCTGATTTCCTTTGGCCTTTCCCTATCTTCCAAAACTGAAAATATATACAGCACAAGCCTTTGCGAAGAAGCCATTCATAACTCTGAAGGTCGAGGGTCCAATCCCTCCGCTATCCAAAAGCGGAATTTTAAATCTTAGTGTTATATAGGTGTTAACAAGAGAGCTGAAAAGGGATGATTCCCGGCAAAGAGCGACACAAGAGAGACAAATATGTAAAGCAGTTCTGTAGGGGGGTAAAGAGAGGATTCCCTTGATATTCGATTTTTTGTAATCTCCCCTTTTACAATCCCGCCTTAGGCACCATTACCTTATGCTGCAAGGAAAATAAAAATGCCGATCCTGGACATTCCACTCAAAGCGTTCTGAAATGGTCGCATGGCCCTAGCCTCTTCTCTTTTCTTTCTAAATCAACAAGTTTTCTGTCTTCTTTTGGCCCTTCTTTGTTGTCTTCTGACCGGCTACTCCCAATTTCAATTCGGCTTCCTCATAACGGTCCAGCCTTAATTGTTGGTTTCTCAGACCCCTGTGCTATTCTGGAATTTTCTCCCATTGAGATTGCTTTTCGGCCTTGCAGTGGTCTTGTACGATTATTATTTTTTCGAAGAGGAGTTAAGAGAAAGGGGCGGATATGAAAAAACTAAGCATGGTATTAGTTTTTTTTCTGATGCCAAGTTTCGCCTGGGTCCATGTTTGGGCGCTTCCTGATAAACAGGGACGTTATTTTGGCTCGGTTGCCCCTTCACCTTGGATCTTTGCTGATCGGGTACTCGTCAAGACTGAGGTCGAAAACGTTCTCTCTTCTCCATCATTAGCTGAGCGACCTCGAAATACTGAGGCACAAAATTTAACCGATGTCGATGAGGTTGAAGTAGAGGAAGAAGGAGAATCTGAAGAGTTCTGGACTATCGGAACATTTCGCCTCATTATTCAACCGAAGGTTAATCCACCACTCAAAGTTCGCTCCGCAGGTCAGTCAGGCCTCCGGTCCTACAAATTTGTTGGAAAGGTGGGCGGGGTGAATTTTGAACAAGTCGCGGTCCCTGATGATGGGGTAGATGCTAAAAACATAGAACTTTCTTATGACCAAGAAGCTCTCAATGGATTGCGCCTTATTATAAAAGTTGACTCTACTACTTTTCGTCCTCGAATAGCCGATTGGCTTCTTATTCCTATTGCTGAATTTGCTGACAGTGAATTTACGTTAGCCATATCCTTGTTGGGCGAGGGGCCAGATACAGAACATTTCTATTACATCCAATATCATCCGGCTTTCAACGATTCGTTACTTGGCATGAGACTTCTTCAAGCGGACATCTTGCTGATGAACCCAGGGCATTCAAGTTCACTACCGAAGAAAAATGGCCACGTGGTGCTGGGCCATGGGGAATTTTTACCCATGAAAAACCCGGACACTGTCACTTTAACGACACTAGCCAAAATCATGAATGGGCAGAAAGCCCCCTCTTGGGTCCTCACGGATATAAACGCTCCGGCGTCGTTTTCTATCCAGAATGGCCAATTCCAGATTCGTAGCTTTCCGTATTATTATTTTTGGAGTCGCAATGAAGATTTATTTCATCAATATCAGGAAAAGGAGAGAATCTATCACAGTCGGGTGGGTGCCTATAACCGAAAAGTCCTTAGTTCTAAAAACCGTGCAAACCAATTCGAGGATCCAGTCAGACTTTATCAGGAAACGGGGGCTGCCTATAAGAATGTGGTGGATCTCTATAATCTAAAAGTCACCAGTTCCAAAAATCGTATAACTCAATACAACGATCTCGTCAAACGTTTTAACGCCCATAATGCCAGTGTCTCCAAATTGCAATTTGATCGTCTTGATTCAGAGATTCAATCCGACAGAGTAGAGTTGGAGACCCTTGACCAAGAGCTGAGACGCTTAAAAAGAGAATTCGAAACCCTGAATGCCGTAATTAAAGGGGACCAGTTGGAGTTGAAGGCGCTTGACCAAGAACTGAAACGCTTAAAAATAGAGCTTGAGGAAATAGAAAATGGGATGGTGAATCCGCTTTCAACTCTGACCAATGCTCTGAAGAACCAGTCCGATCTTCTGGAAAAGATCAACCCAGTGGTCGTGAAGGCCGTGCATACAACAGCCGAGTACGCCTCATTTTTTCGTTACATCAAATTCCATCATCCCCAGACGTGGAAAAAATTTCTTACATCAATAGGTGATGTCACCATTCGCCCTTTTGTGAAAACACCAACTCACATGCCAAGGAAGAATCCTCAATGAATGAAGAAGCATGAGGCCCGAACGAATGAAGAATTTATGTAGACACTCATTCACTGGTCTCAGTGTTGCTTCCCCTTCCAAATCTACCTGAATGACACTTATTCGTATTAAAAAGAGAACAATTCTAGTGCAAAGGAATGTTTCGTCTCACTCGGTCCATTTAAATCAGGCATTGTCACACTGGGTTTTGTTGGATTCTAGTTCTGATTGTGAGGGCTTGAATCCTGTTCCCACCTCAATGTTCGCGATTCCATCCCTCTAAGTAAATCTGGGTAGAAAGTGGGGCTAATTTTCTCTTAAGCAGATTGGGGTTTCATTCCTTTTTCTTTCGACTGAGAGATAAACCAATCTTGGACGTGGACGGGTGGGTCGTTGGGTAGGGGGGTGATTCGGGTATAGGTGCCATCTGCTTGCAATTGGCGTCCTTGGGTGTTGTCTTTGAGATAGGGCGTTAAGATATGGTCTACAATATGTTTTCTAAGGATTGGGTTTTCGATTGGGAATAAGAGTTCCACTCGTCGGTCTAAATTTCTTGTCATGAGGTCCGCGCTTCCGATGAAGAGTTCATCATTCCCTCCATTATGGAAATAGAAACAACGAGAATGTTCAAGAAACCGACCGACATGCGAGATGACGGTTATGGTCTCGCTGAGCCCCGGTATTCCAGGTCGGATTCCACACATCCCTCGTATGAATAAATGAATTGTTACGCCGGTCTGTGAAGCACGATAGAGAGCTTGTATGCAGGCTTTGTCCACCAGTGAATTCATTTTGAATATTATGTAGCCGTCGCTGTGTTCTTGCTGGCGGATGACTTCCTGATTGATTCGGTTAATGAGTTGCTCCCGGATACCACCAGGCGCAACCAGGAGTTTGGCGTAAGTATCTTTTTTGGAATATCCCGTTAGGGCGTTAAAGAGATCCGTGACATCTTCCCCCATCACCTTATCGCATGTAAAAAAACTGAAATCAGTATAGAATCGGCTGGTGATGGGATTGTAATTTCCTGTCCCGAGATGGAGGTACCTATAAATGCCCTCTGACTCTCGCCGCACGACCATGCAGACTTTCGCATGGGTTTTAAGTCCAAGGACGCCATAGACGACGTGAACGCCTTCATCCTCTAACTTTCTTGCCCATTCAATATTATTTTCCTCATCAAATCGTGCTTTGAGCTCCAAGAGGACGGCCACTTGTTTGCCGTTTTGCCGTGCTTCCATTAATGCCGCGACAATTGGTGAGTTGCTACCGACTCGATAGAGCGTCTGTTTTATTGCCAACACTTGTGGATCAAGTGCAGCCTGGCGAATGAAGTCCACCACTGGAGTAAAGCTGTCATAGGGATGGTGGAGAAGGATGTCTTCTTTTTTGATGAGCGCGAACAAAGACTCCTTTGATCCGGGCTCTGTTAACACCGTTGGATGTAGAGGAGAGTATTTCAGGTCGCTTCGTTCAAGGTTGGCTAATTCCATGAGATTGGATAAGCCGAGACGAAAATCATAGGTATAGACCTGATAGGGGGCTAACGTGAGATTGCGGACAAGAATATCTTTAATGAAGTCAGGAGTGCGATGATCAAGTTCCAATCGCACGACGGAACCGTACTGCCGCAGATCAATTTGTTCCTCAATGGCAGCCAATAGGTCTCCGGCTTCATCTTCTTCTATTTCAAAATCGGCGTCGCGGGTAATTCTAAAGTAATAGGATGCTTGCACGTTGATACCTGGGAACATCAGATCGACATTGGCCGAAATAATATCTTCGAGCCACACGAAATTTGTCGCCCCTGTTGCGCTCTCTAGTCCTAATGTCTGATCTTCGGCGACCAGCTGCTCATCAGGAATTCGGACGAGTCGAGGAAAGATTGCCGGAACTTTGATCCGAGCAAAACATTCTCCGCGTTCCGGATCGTTGGCCACGACTGCGAGATTCAGCGTCAAGTTGGAGATATGGGGAAAGGGATGACTAGGATCAAAGGCCAAGGGAGTGAGCGCGGGAAAGATTTCTTTCCGGAAATATCGTCGCAAGAGGGCGCGCTGCTTGGGCTTCACATCTTTATACGAAAGAATGTGGATGCCGGTTTCCCCTAAGTTGGGCAATAACTCCTTCTTCCAACATCGCAAGACTCGATCGAAGCTCTGGAGGAGCACATCCCGAATTTTTTCTAATTGCTCTGAGGGGCTGGTTCCATCTAAGGATGCTTCCTGGACGCCGCTGGATAATTGTTCCCGAAGACCGGAAATCCGAATCATGAAAAATTCGTCAAGATTGTTGAAGAAAATAGCCAAGAATTTAATGCGCTCCAATAACGGATTACTGGGATCTTCGGCTTCTTCGAGGACGCGAGCATTGAATTCCAGCCAACTTAGCTCGCGATTGAGGTACAGTTTGGGATCATCCAAATTGGCGAGGGCTTCCTTGGCAATCTTCTGGGGGTCTGCTGATTGTTGGTTCATGGTAGAGCGAGTAGAGTGAAGAGATTTTACATGTAAATATTCCCTGATAGGGATTGACGTGGGTGTATCTCCTCATTATACCAGGAGAGGGGCTTTATGCCGATTATTGGTGATTGAAAAAATCTATGGCCAGAGGAAATGGCATCTTATACAATCAATAAAAAACTGAAAGTGGAAATACTGGGTCCATCCAGAACGGCCTTGAATTATTCACCATGTAGATGGGGAATTGTGGAGACGCTTGCCTGTGAATAAGGAACTCACAACGGATCAATTAGCACAATTACGAGAAACGGCTGTGAAAGCCGCCCAGGCTGCTGCCGTGCCGATCCAAGCCTATTTTGATGGTCAGCCTCTTGATGTGCAGCGCAAGGGAGACGGGTCACCAGTTACCTTAGCGGATAAGGAGGCTGAAGCGCTGATTCGCGCTCAACTCCTCTCGGAGTCTGTTCTAGGTCCCTTGGATATCTTAGGAGAGGAAGAGGGCCTGCAAGGTACAGGCACTCGATGGCGTTGGATTGTTGATCCCATTGATGGGACTCGCTCCTTTATTCATGGAATTCCCTTATTTGGAACCATTATCGCCTTGTTGGATATGCAAGATAATAATCCGGTCGTGGGAGTGATTCATCTTCCCCTGCTGGGCCAGACCTACGCAGCCGCTAGGGGGTTGGGGGCCACATGTCAGGGAACGAAAATGGATATATCAGGAAATCGTTTCCTGGATGAAGTCATGATTGGTGTGGGAGATATTGCACAGTTTACGAGCGCCAATCGCTTATCGGATTATAATTGGTTGCAACATTTGTCTGGCTATGTACGGGGGTATACTGACTGTTTCGGGCATGGATTGGTCATTAGTGGGTCACTGGGTGCCATGATGGATCCAGCCCTCAATCCATGGGACATTCTTGCCACACAAGTCCTGATTGAGGAAGCGAAGGGCAAAATTCTGCTTGTTCCCTCCTCTGTACACGGTAAAGTTGATGCGTTATTTGGAAATCAGCATGTCGTGGAACATATTGCTCGTGAACTCTCTTTTGCTTGATGGAGAAATGTAGGATCAATTCGATCCTAATACGCAAGGCAGAGAGTGGTCTATGTCGAAGATTAAAAATAATGGCATGTTTTTGTTAAGGGGTTTGTAAACGATGCAGCGCCTTGCGGTCATTGATATTGGGACTAACTCCATTCATATGGTGTTGGCAGAAATCGGGAAAAATTTTTCGTATACGATTGTGGATCGAATCAAGGAGATGGCCAGGCTTGGTGATGGCACCTTTGCTTCCTGTCGGCTTTCCTCAGAGGCCATGGATCGTGGATTAGCGGTCCTGAAGAGATTTTCCCTCTTAGCGAAGAATAAAGGATTTGACATCATTCTTCCTGTGGCAACAAGTGCGGTTCGAGAATCGAAGAATGGTGGAGATTTCATTAAGCTGGTTCGCAAAGAATTGGGATTGAGGGTTCGCGTGATTACCGGAGAGGAAGAGGCCCGGCTCATTTATTTAGGCGTACGGCACAGTATGGATTTGTCAGATTCCCCAGCGATGATAGTGGATATTGGGGGGGGGTCTGTCGAATTGATGGCCTGTACGCCAAAACGGCTTAAATTTGTGCGAAGTCTCAAGCTGGGTGCGATACGGTTAAAGGATCAGTATCTCAAGACCGATCCTCCTGATAAAAAAATGGTTCAGCGAATGGAGCAGGCTGTTTCGCAATCCCTCAAAAAATCGTTGTTCAGGAAAAAAGCTCTTTCATTGGGATCGCTCGTCGCTACCTCAGGCATGGCGGGCAACCTTGCCGAAATCATTTATCTGGCTCGAACTGGCCGAGTCCTCTCGCAAATTGATATGGCCATGATTGACTTGAGGGAAATCAAAGAAGTGGAGCAACTCCTGCGCACCAAAGACACAGAAGGCCGAATGAAGATTCCAGGCCTAGACCCTCGGCGTGTGGATACCTTGTATCCTGGTGTTCTGGTGTTGCGGGTGTTGATGGAATGTCTTGGGGCGAAACAGGTTCGAATCAGCGATAAAGCGGTTCGAGAAGGTGTGATTTATGATTTTATTCAGCAGCATTACGAAGGCTTAGTGGCTGAGCAGGAAATTCCTAATGTGCGTCGCCGGCAAATCCTGTTGTTGGCTCGCCGCTATCAATATCCGAAAGTGCATTCCCATCATACGGCCAAGTTGGCTCTCAGTTTGTTTGATCAGACCCAACCGATTCATGGAATGGGTGAGGTCGAGCGGGAATGCTTGGAATATGCGTCGCTGCTTCATGACATCGGACATCATATTCAGGAAAATCAACATCATAAGCATACTTACTACTTGATTACGCATGCTGACTTGCCTGGTTTTTCGTCAGATGAAATTGGCATCCTCGCGAATGTGGCGCGCTATCATCGGCGAGGCTTGCCGAAAGTGGGTCACCGAGGGTTCAAGCTCCTGAATTCAGGGCAACGGAAGACGGTGTTAGGTTTGAGTGCGATTCTTCGGATTGCGGATGGGTTAGATCGAACACATTTTTCCGTGGTGAAGGCGGTGAAAGTCCAATTGGGGAAATCTCTTCGACTTGACGTGGCGTTTCGGTATGATCCCGAATTAGAGCTGTGGACAACTGAACGACGAAAACGACTCTTTGAAAAAATCTTTCATTGTTCCGTGGAATTGCGTCCCGCCGCAGTTACTGCCAAAGGCGCAGCGTAAATAATGATGGCGATTGTTCCTCACCTATAGAAATGCTCCAACCGTTTATGGAATAATTCCTCCGACAGTCTTATCTATTCAAAAATGTGTGAGAGTTTGATCGTGTGCACATTTTCGTAGATTGTAGGTTTCCCTCTCACATATCCAATTACAACGATACATGAATGTCAGCGGATTTTGTTCTATGCCTTAAGGCGCAGGTCGCGGTTCTTCAGATTTTCAATCGAATGGATTTTCTTCCCTTCATCATTCCGGTTTAAGGAGCAGCCTATGTTCAGTTTAATGCCTCGTGAAACAGGGTTTTTTGATTTATTTGAACAGGCCTCTAAAAATGTTGTGGAAGCGGGGCAATGTTTGAAAATTTTGATGAATGATTTTGAGGATTCAGAAAAGAAAATTCAACATATCAAGGATTTGGAACATAAAGGGGATGGGTTGACCCATGACCTGATTCTCAAGCTGAACAAAACGTTTATTACTCCCTTGGATCGTGAGGATATTCATGCCCTAGCTAGTTCGTTAGACGATATCCTGGATGAAATCGATGCGGTGGCCATATTGTTTCGGGTATTTAAAATTGATCGTCCGACCCCGACCGCCTGCAAGCTAGCTGAGATTCTTCATGAATCGGCGATTGAGGTCGGGAAGGGTATTAGCATGCTTCTAGAGAAAAATTGGGACATCAAAGATTGTGCGATTCGAGTGAATAGTCTAGAAAATGAGGCCGATGAGGTGAGCCGGGAAGCCATCTCTCAGTTGTTTGAAGAAGAACCGGATCCAAAGCTGGTCATGAAATGGAAAGAAATTTACGAAAAGTTCGAGATTGGCACTGATTGCTGTGAGGACGCGGTCAATGTCCTCGAGCGAATAGCCCTGAAGCATGGCTAATAAATTTTTGATCATACGTGTTTACCCAAAGTTACGTGACCTTCCATTGACCCGATCCATTATACCCAGCTGTGGCTGATTTTAGTATCTTATTATTGTTGGTCATCGCGTTGGCCCTGTTGTTTGATTTTTCAAACGGTTGGCATGATAGTGCCAATGCGGTGGCCACTGTCATCTCAACCCGTGTACTCAGTCCCCTTACGGCAGTCCTATTTGCTGGAGTTCTGAATGTTGCCGGGGCATTTATGTCGACTGCCGTGGCAAAAATGGTAGGCAAGGGCATCATTGATCCTAGTGCCGTCAATGATGTGGTGATTATCTCTGCATTAGGGGGTGCCATTATTTGGAACTTTATCACCCTGAATATGGGGTTGCCTTCCAGTTCGTCCCATGCCTTGATTGGTGGCATGGTGGGTGCGGGGTTCATTCATGGGGGCGTGGGTGTCTTGCAGGTGGCCGGGTTGGTGAAAGTATTAAAGGCCATGGTGTTTTCTCCATTTTTTGGTTTTTTGATCGCTTTTATTTTAATGGTGGGGTTGAGTTGGGCGTTTTTTCGAACCCAACGTGGGGTGGCTATGGTTCTCTTTCGTCGTCTACAGTTGGTCTCTGCAGGATTTATGGCATTGAGTCATGGTGCCAATGACGCCCAAAAAGCCATGGGTATTATCACGCTGGCATTACTATCGGCTGGACATATTTCTTCCGCAGAAGTCCCGCAATGGGTTATTGTCTCGTGTGCTCTCGCGATGGGTTTAGGCACGGCACTCGGCGGGTGGAAAATTATTCGAACCTTGGGTATGGGCATCGCTAAGCTTGAACCAGTCCATGGTTTTGCCGCTGAAACAGGAGCTGCTGCCGTGCTCATGGCTACGGCCCATATTGGCCTACCCGTCAGTACGACACATACCATCACGTCTTCGGTTATGGGCGTGGGTGCGGTCAATCGTCTTTCAGCTGTTCGATGGGGAGTGACGCGTCGAATTGTGTATGCGTGGTTGTGTACTCTTCCAGGAGCCGCACTTTTAGCCATATCGCTCTATCTCCTCTTGTCCGCCATTTTGTAGTTCTTCCTGATCTCCCCTGATTCCTTCTGTTTGCTAGCGAACCCTCCCTTGACCTGTTCGATCCCCCAAAAGAGGGGTAGTGTCTCTTCGGCGTCTTCCATAGCCTGAAGACCTATGAACCAGTCAATTGAGGAATGGGTTGGCCAAGCATCATTTCGGCCTGTTTGACTCGTAAGATTTACAGAGGAGGAAGCTATGGAAGACGTGACATCACTGACTACACTCAGTCCTGCCACAGAAGTTCTGGAAGAAGAAGGTTTTCAAATGTATTTGGGCCAAGGATGTCGGTTGACCGGTGTGCTCAAAGTTCAGGGTATGATGCGCATCGACGGCTTTGTTGAGGGCGAAGTGTTTGGTAGTGATCTGGTTCAAGTGGGCAAGGAGGGTATAATTGAAGCGACGGTTAATGCCAAGCATATTGTGGCCCAAGGTCCCCTTCGTGGAGATATTGCCGCGAAAGAAAAAGTGGAATTGTTAGCGCCGGCCAGGGTCGACGGGACGATTAATTCCCCCGTGTTTTTGCTTGAAGAGGGAGTGTTCGTCAACGGGATGTTAAAAATGGCCGCGATGAATCCTATCCTTCAATAAAGATTTACCAAGCCCACTCTCTCCTTTAATTTACTTAGCTCTGTGCCAGGGACCAAAGTTGCGCAGAGGGGGCATCGACCATTCCAGTATTCTCTTCCTTGCCGCTGCCTGCTTATGAAAGCCAATGAGGGCACTGTCGGCCTTTTTGAACGACAAACCTAGAATGTGATTGCCAAGGATCATTAGTACAGCTAACTAACCCAAGTGTGGTTCATGACCGACGCACATTACCACGGCTTCTGCAGGTAAGGTCTGGAGAAGGGAGAAGAGGTCGTAGACTAGATCGGGGTTACGTTCATTTCAGACTAAACCGATAAAATGTTTTTGACAATGACTGCGGTTTGTTGAGTGTGAGTCAAAGGGCTACATAGTAGGTGTGACGGTTTAACCTCTATTCGTTTGAGTCCTTCAACGGCTGGTTCGGTGTTGGTGACACCTTTTTGGGTGAAGAGGCGGAATACTCATCTTCCGACCAAGTGTCCGGAAATTGCGCAATTGCATGTCTGAAGTGGAGACAGGGCATAGGGGAAGTCGCACTATACTAACTTGTGATGGGGAAATCGTTTACCGGTGCAAAGAGGGCTCCCCCATTTCAGTTTGCGGAGAACCAACCAAACGCTGACTGTATGGAGCGACTGAAGCGCCAAGGCTTTGTTCGGTTTTCGTGGGAGACCATTGAACCGCCACGATGCGAATTATTCCTAGGACCACGAGGATTCCGCCAAGGGTTATCCACTGCGTGATGTCTGCTTGGGTAAACCATTTTGATATAATTTCCGTTAACATCACCACCAAGATCGTGTCCACGATAAATGTGACCTTCACTCTTCCTTCAGAAAAATACGTTAAGGTTGTTTTAAAAACCTCTACGATGGCCAAGATGATA
>JAJDBR010000101.1 GCA_029261275.1 Nitrospirales bacterium | reverse complement strand
ACAGGGAGAGCGTTCCTCCGCTCTCCCTGTGGCGATAGGTTATTCTGTTCGGAAGACGTGTCCAAGTGAGGTGGGTATGGAGACGGTCCCGTCTGGAACCACTTTATCTTTACCCCAAAGATGGATAATGACGCCATCGGTTTTCCCAGCCGCTTCGGCAATGGCTTTGACTTTGGCTGGATCCTCAACATCCAAGATTTGAACCCGCCCGGTATCAATCTCAACTTGGTGATCATGAAAGGCTCTATTCCATTGGACTAACGGGACATTCTTCCTAGCAAGGTCTTTCCCAATAAAATATTCAATGGCCACAAGTTTGGCGTTAGCATCGGTTGATTCATAGAGCTGACATTGCAGCACTTCATCCGAGATGCCTTTGCAATAGTGGTGGTAAGGACCTCCAACGGTTCCGTCAGCCATCATATGTGGGGCTTGGACATGAATATCATAACCATCCGTTGGGCTACCCTCGCTCATGGCTGGGGTGGTCATCCACCCCATGGCTAGAAAACTCAAAGCTCCTATGAATAATAAAGAACGGATTGAACGCGACATACCGACCTCCTTGTTATGAATGTGTGATGGATTTATTGGACTTCCGAGTGAAAGAACCGGAAAAAATTATAGGCTTTCTATCGTGTGATAGCCAATGGGTTTCTTTGGTCTGCCCAACTCGTTGACCTTGTACGTTCCGGCATCCCTTTCTCTTTTTGATGGGTTCGGTTTTGGAGAACCAAGGAGTCAAAATTCTCGCCACAATTGAGGCAGCGCCATATGGCCAATACATACATGGCCTCATCTTGATTGAAAACTTGATCGCTCATCAGCAAGCCTTCGCATCGTGGACAATTCATAATATATCTCCTTTCTTCCCTTTTACTGAATGGGAATGTTCGATTCGATTCATGGGGAGCTTAGATAAGATCATGCCCATCAGGCAGGAATCAGTTAATCCGGCGTGAAGAAGTCCAATCCCTACAATGGCAGGAATCAGAAAAAACCCGCTATGGAACATAAATCCCATGGCAACTCCGATGATGATTAGCCCACCGGCAATAGCTCTAACCTGACCTTCTAACGAAATACCCTGTTGTCCTTTGATGAGTGGTTTGCCCTGATCAACCCAAGCCGTGATGCCACCTTCCAGGATTTCACAATTTGTCACACCATTGTTGGTGAGATATTCATAGGCGATCTTCACACGATTCTGAGTGCGACACACCAACATAATGGGTCGTTCCTGAGAGAGAGTTCTCAGTTCCTCCACGTGGCTATGTAAGTCTGGTAACGGAATGTTTTGTGCCCCTAAAATATGTACGTCCTCAAATTCATAAGGTGTTCTGACATCGATATACAAGGGATTTGGATCCTGATGATGAGAACGTTTGATTGTTTCGGATATTTCAGGAGAATGTTCTTGTTCCAACGACATGGTCATACAGTTCTCTCCTTGGTGGCTTTTTTGTTATCGGGGCTATCTGAAGCAGGATTTCCAGATGTTTCGATTGTAAATCCAACTAAGATTTCCCCACATCAAACTTGTGCCGTAGACAAATATTAATGACAGCAACACTTATGCCATGATGTATTATTGGGAAAAATAATAAAAACTTCAATAAAAACAGTAAATTAAAAATTTATTTTATTAATGTGTCCCATGGAGAAAACTCCTGTGTAGAGAAAGGATGAACATAGAACGTTAATCGTTAACTTAACAAGTTAGCGATTTGAGGAAGCTTGAGGAGTTAGGTGGAGGCTTGAGATTCGAGATCAAGAAATTTGAGTTTTTTCCAGAGAGTCACGCGGCTCACCCCAAGAAGCTTTGCCGCTTCCGTCTTGTTGCCGTTGGTGGCTTGTAGGGCCTCGCGAATGCGAATTTCTTCGGCTGGAGCAAGGGAGGAAGAAGAGGTGGAAGGTGATGACATCTTCAGGGAGGGGCGTTGAATTTCTTGTGGGAGATCCCAAAGCGTAATGCAGTTGTCTGCCACGGTCACGAAAGCATGTTCAATTGCATTTTTGAGTTCACGAACATTCCCTGGCCAACGATGCTCTTGAAGTCGTTGCAAGGCATCTTGCGCCATCTCGTTGACGTCGCGATTGAAGGTTTTGGCATTGTCCTTCATGAAATGAGTGACCAGGAGGGGGATATCTGCACGCCGTTCTCGGAGGGGTGGTAGGGTAATTTCAAAGACATGAACGCGGTAATAAAAATCTTCCCGCAAGGTTCCTGAAGCCATCAGCGTTTGTAGATTTCGATTGGTTGCCGTAATTAAACGCACATTGATTTTTATGTCGCGATCATCGCCCACTCGTCGGATCTCAGATTCTTGTAATACTCGCAGCAGTTTGAGTTGAAGCAATGCACTCGTGTCCCCAATTTCATCAAGAAATAACGTACCGCCGTCTGCCGCTTGAAACACGCCGATCTTATCTCGGATGGCCCCAGTGTAGGCGCCTTTCACGTGGCCAAACAATTCGCTTTCCAGTAATGTTTCAGGTATGGCGGAACAGTTGATCGCAAAAAATGGTTTGTCCTTGCGGGCACTCAAGGCATGAATGGCTCGTGCGGCCAACTCTTTGCCTGTACCGGACTCCCCTGTGAGCAATACGGTGACATCGCTTTGGGCAGCCAGCCGCAGTCGACGAAAAACTTCTTGCATGGCCGGGCTTTTGCCAATGAGTTGTTGAAAGGCTTCTCGTGATTTGGTTTGCTCTTCCAGAACGGCAATTTTTTGATTGTTCAGTATAAACGAGGTGAGATCGGTAAAGGTCCCCACCGCACCTGCGACACGGCCCTGTTCATCTCTGAGAATAGAGACATTGCCAAAGAGGTAAAGTTCTCTCCCGTCTTTGCCTAAGACCTTACATTCTTGATTACAAATACCCCATGGATAGGGCGAGGGATTGTCGAGGAATTCCGTGAGGACTCGAAAGCCCTTGCAATTCTGGCCTTCTAAGATGTGGCAAGATTGTCCAATCACATCGCCGCTGGTATAGCCGGTGATTCGCGCCGCGCCGGTGCTCCAGGCGACAATATGTCCCTTGGCGTCCACGGTGAATACGCCATCAGCCATCACATCCAGCATGTTGCTGAGGATGGCAGGATTTTTTCGGAAATCTAATTCCATGAGACGGATGGAAAAAATCTTGAAGGCTGCAGGAGATGAGTGGAAGCTGAACCGTTAGGCGTGAGGGGAAAAGTTCAATCGAAAAAAAATTATATTTTGCTCTTCATCCTCACGCCCGACATCTCACGAGTCTTACTCATTGTTGTTGTGGACTTATTGTGCTGCCAATAACGATTTGAATGCTGGGTCAGTCTTGACTATTCCCGCAAGTGTATCGTTCTCCAGCATATACGCCCAACCTTGGGGGTTGGCACCAGGAATTTTTTCGTACCAATCTTTAGCTTGCTCCAAAAGATCGAGCATGGCCTGATTATCACGTGGAATGTGAAAGGCAAGGCTGTAGGCCATTGCATAGGTCGCGGTGAATTTATTCATGGGGTTGTTGGTCATTTCAAGCGCTTGCTTGGCTTCATTGTAGCCCTTGCGAATATCCGGATCGTCGAAATGCCGATTCCAGGCAACTTTTCCGATGCGAGCCCAGGCCAATTCTAAGAGCACAGTGGCACGCATTTCGTCTTGTTCGGACGGCACTTCTGCTAACAGTTCTTGTGGTGCCGACAACGCGGCCTGTTGATCATTATTCCAGCGATACGTCGAGATCAGATGCATCCGGTTTTCGAAATCTCCAGGTTCGAGGGATGCGAGGGCTTCCATGACTGGAATCATACGATACAAATAATCAGCAGGCGTTGGCTCAGCCTTTCCGCCCGTCACCATGCCTAACCCTAAGTCAAAGCGGTCTGTTTGCGACTTGACCGTCCAATACAATTCATTGAATCGTTGAGACAAAAGGGCATCTTCTATGGAAATGCCACTGAGGCGGCCTCCGTAGCTCAAGAGTCCGTGGTACAGTTGGTTGCCGAAAACACGTAAAACTTGGTGGTTATTCGGCGCAATCATTAAGGCACGATTGAGTTGCATCAATGCATCTAAGCGACTTTCTGCAGCTTGTGCCTGTTTAACGCCTGCGAGGGCGGCTTCTATTTGATCATCAGGGCCAAACCATGTTGTTGAATGTGGGACAAGGCCGCCTGCATCCACCACGAAAGGAATCGTGGTTCCATGAGGTCCATCAAGGGGAAGATCCAGCACGGCTTGATCGATTGGGAACCCCAATCGTTTGAGATCGGAAAGCACGACCCATTTTACCTTCACAGATTGAACGACACGCTGCACTTTTTTATAGGGCACGACCCAATCAGCAGCTCCGGGTCCATTAGAAACGGGGGCTGTTAAAGGGTTGGGATAGGAGACCGTCGTGATCACAAACGAAGTCGGAGCGGCATGAACGGTGCTTTCATCAGGTGAGGGAAAGGACGCGTGAGGCAACGTTCCAGATTCTATAGCTTCAATGGTAAACGGATGTTCTGGTTCATGTCGGGCGATGTCATACATCACAAAGAATGAAGGCGCTAATTGTTTACTTGCTGTTTCAGCAATATAAAACCGTCGGAAATCTTCGAAATCCACTAACTTTCCAGGGCCGGGCCAAATATTATCTAACCCCCCGTCATGGTGATTGATGATATGACTATGTGCATTTTTCCGCCGTTGAGCACACCATTCATAAATGGGGCTCAGTGCATCAGGGAACTTTCCGTCCACCAAGAGTTGTTGCTGCGCCATTTTCATCAGGCACACAAAATCTCGTTGTCCAGCTGCCACCCGATCGTCTTTGCCAACAGCAAGCGCATACTCACGGATGGTGGTCATTAATTCTTCTTGGTTAACCGGCGCAGAGTTGCCAGACCACGCAAACGTGGTCGGCAAAAGAAAGAAGGCGCAGAGGATGATGAGCCACGTGCCTTGTGTGGTTTTGCATGATGAATGACGCACGCGGGAAATTCTGGAATCGTTGCGGGGGATATCGTTCACAATCAGTTGTTGACGAACTGTACTCATGGAACCCAACTCCTCCGATAAACAGGTTGAAAAATAAAATGGTTCTTGATGACCCAGGGGGATTAAAGCCCCTAAGGCAAACCGCTCACTGTATCATACCTGGATTCTCACGCACCACGATGGTGCCCCGCATGACATGGCCTGGTAAATCACAGAAATAGGGATAAGTGCCAGGACGAACGGGTGTAAAGACTATTTCCGTTTGGCCTCGGGTGGGAAGCAGCACTCGGACAAATCCCTCTTTGGCAAATTGCGGTGCGCCATTGCCGCTCACGGCGACATGGGAATCAGCTAATAAGCCCACGGGAACAAAGGCATGCAGTTCAGTATCCAAATTTTTCAAGACCAACCGAGTTTTTTGTCCGACCGGGATGGTCAAGGCCTGCGGCTGAAATTCACGATGACGGATATGAATGGTTTCTTGGAGAATATCAAGATTGGGTTTTGGGGAGAGACTCGTTGGAGTCGCACTCCAACCTGGGAAAACCAAAACTGTGCAAATGAGAATAATTATCAACGGACAAGCGATCAGCATGGGCCTGGGGTGAGAGGGGGAAAGAGTGAGGTGAGACGTCATGTTCATGGTGCATTATACTGGCTGGTTCCTTCTGGGCGAAAGTTGAGAGCGGAGCAATACAAGTATTTTCTTTTTCAACAGCAAAAGACTTAAGTGAAAACATCTAGATAGACAAAAGAGTGCTAATCAGACCCCAAGATCTCAAGATATTCGGAAACTGACCGAAAACATCAAGGATAAGAGGAAATACGACATATGCATTTTATTGTGAATTTCATAGGAAACGATGCACCAACGATAGCCCTAGGAACCGTACTAGTCTTAGGGGTGTTGGTCTTTGCTTGGTTTGATTATCGACGCACATCCCGTTTGCCTCACTTGGGAACCGTCATGGTCAAAAACCGATTAAAAGGTTTCAACTAAGTTTTAAGCTTCGGAGCTGTCCCCGCTTTTCCCTCTGCCGTTTAGCTTCTCATTACTTTTCCCCCAGAGTCGTTCTTTACCCTGAGTAATTGTTGAAAGAGGTATGATCCTCAAAAATGTGAAGAAAAAACGAAGCCAAATCCTCATTTAGATTTTAGAAATGGGTTGAAGAATTAGGAATGGCTTGAAGAGGCAAGATAACCATGAGGCGAGGTGAGGATAGTTTGGCGGAGACGACGGGCATGGTCCAGGCAAATTCCATGAGATATTTGGTCAAGCGGAACGTCTGCCCCTCGCGCTTGAATTCTTCTTTGGTTTTCTTGCTGGCACCACGCACAGATCCGAATCATATTCCACTCCAATGGCCTGCTGAAATTTGGTAATACAAACTGTAGGAAGTGGATAAAGCAAGAATAACGCCATAAGCCCCAAACACCTGTTTTTCCCAAAAACACTGGAAATGTGAATCCTGACTAGCAAATGAATTCTGTTTCGTGAGACAAACCGATACAAAATTGAATCGAAAGAGATACAGAATGATTGGATGGAATGAGCCGATAAGGCAGTAGGTCGCAAGAGGCACAGAATATGGAAGAAACCCAACAACTCAAAAGCTCACCTCTTCCAGTCGCAAAAATATTTGGGGAAGCAATCAAGTTTCCTTTTCGGCAAACCGGGCAATTCTGGATTTTGGTTTTCATCCTTTGTCTTGGTTCGATTGCCTTCACAATAGCTGAAAATTATTTCATATTGACGATGCTTAGAGATCTTCCAATAAGGTGGCTGGCTGGGGTTTCGATGGTTTTAGATGGATTAAGTCAGGGGCTGGTTTTTACTCTTTTAGCCATTGCCTGTCATCGTATGATTCTATTAGAAGAACAAAAAAATCGGTGGACGGAATTTTTTCGATGGAGTCATCGAGAAACTCGATTTTTCATTTGGTCATTCTTAATTTATATCGTGGTAATTTTAATCATGCTTCCTTTAGGCATGGTGTCGCTGGTTATTATTAAATCAGGTCTTCGTATTATTTCTGATTACTTCGCAAATGAGGGAATAAAAATCATGGGTTTCCGTGTTTGGGCTTTGGGATTTTTTTCGACTATGTATTTCCTCTTTTTATATTTGTTGAGTCGAGTGAGTCTCGTATTGCCGGTCACGGCCATTGATGGAAATCCAACCATTCCTTGGGCTTGGGACCTTTCGGCAGGTAATGGTTGGCGACTAACACTAATTGTCGGAATGATTCCTTTTCTTGCTCTTTTGGGCTTTTTTCTAAAAGTCCTTGAGACTTTGCTTCCCACTTTTTCTATTCTTTCCGAGGTGGATACTCTAGGTATAATAAATGCTCTGCCAAATTGGCTAAATAATATCAGCGAATGATTTTTTTCCTTACTCTTGAGCATGATTGAAATCGCACTTCTCTCCGAAGCTTACAAAAAGCTGATTTCCCCAAAGGAAACTCCCAAGGTGTCTTCCTTTTCGAACTTGGCTCCACATCGTTAATTCGGACATTATGTCTTGCAGCTTGGCGATGGATGGGCGATTCAGCGAGTGAAGTCAGAAATAAAAATCGTGTGCGGTGAAAATTGAATCTCAAAAGTGCGGAAAGACACAATCTTGGCATGATGGATGTCGGAAAAGATTAGGATCTGGCTGGTTGGGGTTGGTGGGTAAAACTAGGCTAAGCTGGCAAACAACTGCGCGCGGGTTTTACCTAGGGTTCTATGAGAAACTGCTTTATCTGTCGGCCACTTTTATCAAAAGCACTTTTCAATATGAATAAGTGGTCAATGATGGTCTGGGTTTCTTCAAGGGGCATCGTTTTAAAGACAGGCATCTCTCTTTCATGGCCTGTTTCGGAGGTGATGTATGTAAAGATTTCTTCGGGGTTTTTTTTGGTAAGGATAATAGCAGGAATCTCTTCAAGGAGTTTCCCAGTTCCCTGCTGGCCATGACATTCGGCGCAATGATAGTTGAAGAGTTGTTCTCCGGAGGTGAGGTTTGGATGGTCATGCTGATCTTCTGAACACCCAGATACATTCAAGACGACCAGGGCCAATAGCAACAAAGACTTCATAGGGCTTCTATGAATCCGTACTGGCTGTGATAGACGGGCCCCAAAGAAGCGGGAAAGTAATTTCCCCTCTTTCTTGGGGCCAATTGATTACTCTTCAAACCATACCATGCTTCAGGAATACCAGTTAGACGAAGTCTTCCCTTGTGGAAGCCGTGGTTGCCAGTGATAATACTCTTATGAATACCCTGGGAGAGCTTTCCTTTGACAATACCTATGCGCGGTTACCCGAAGTATTTTGGGAACGGGTGAAGCCGACGCCGTTTCCGAATCCGTATGTCGTGAGTGTAAACCCTGGCGCGGCAGGTCTGCTGAATTTAGATCCCGGTGAATTTACACGGCCGGACTTCGCTGAATATTTTTGTGGGGTCAAGTTGTTGCCAGGGAGTGATCCGATTGCGATGCTCTATTCGGGGCATCAGTTCGGACATTATGTGCCGCAACTTGGCGATGGACGGGCGATCATGCTTGGCGAGATCAAAACTGAAAATGGCGAACGGTGGGAACTGCAGCTCAAAGGGGCGGGACTCACGCGGTATTCGCGTGATGGGGATGGGCGAGCAGTCTTACGTTCCACAATCCGGGAGTATCTGTGTGGCGAAGCTATGCATGCCCTGGGCATTCCCACGACTCGAAGTTTGTGTATTGTGGCCGGTGAAGAAATTGTCTGGCGGGAAAGGCCGGAACCGGGGGCGATGCTCCTACGCATGGCGCCATCACATGTGCGGTTTGGATCGTTTGAAGTCTTTTTTTATCGGCGCCAGCATGAGTATCTGAAGCTCTTAGCTGACTATGTGATCGACGAGCATTATCCACATGTCCGTGAGGCTGAGAATCCCTATGCCCGTCTTTTGCATGAAGTGGCGATGCGGACCGGCCATTTGGTGGCCCAATGGCAAGCCGTGGGTTGGGCACATGGGGTGCTGAATACCGACAATATGTCTATCCTTGGTTTGACGATGGATTATGGCCCGTATGGGTTTTTGGAACGCTATGATCCCACATTTATTTGCAACCATTCCGACCATCAGGGTCGCTATTCCTTCCAACACCAACCCGATATTGGCTATTGGAATATTCGGGCGTTGGGGCAAGCCTTGTCTCTGTTAATGGATGAAGAGAACTTGAAATTGGCGCCACAATTGTATGAGCAGGCCATGCTTGAGAAATATGCGGAATTGATGCGGAGCAAACTTGGGTTAACTGAAAGCCACGCGGGCGATGACATATTGGTGACAGATCTTTTAAACCTGATGGATTCCAGTCGAGCAGATTACACGACTTTCTTTCGAGCCTTGGGGAGTTTTCAGCAGGAGGTTTCTACGGTCGACTCAGCCATTCGTGATTTCTTTCTCCATCGTGAAGCGTTTGATGATTGGGCTGGCCGATATCGTGAACGATTGCTGGCCGAGAAAAGCCAAAATGCGGAACGGAAGGTGCGAATGGATCAGGCAAACCCCAAGTATGTGCTGAGAAATCACTTGGCAGAACGTGCGATTCAACAAGCCGAACGAGAGAAGGATTATTCTGAGATTGACCGGTTACGGGAGCTGTTGAATCATCCGTATACCGATCAACCAGGAATGGAAGGTTATGCCCTACCGGCTCCGGATGATAGTCCGCCAATCATTGTGAGCTGTTCGTCCTAATGGGGGCTTGTTGAACAACCCCTTTTCCACCTGACAGCGGGACTTCTTGCATGCGACTGATCTTCATATCTATCATTTTGATTGTCTTGGTGCTGGGCCCACAGTTGTGGGTGTGGTGGGTGTTTCGACAATACCGGCAACCGCGTGAAAATTTTCCCGGAACGGGCGGTGAATTGGCGCGCCATTTACTGAATCGATTTGGTCTGCAAGAGGTGCGCGTTGAATCGACACTCATGGGGGATCATTACAATCCCGAAACAAAATTCGTGGGATTGTTGCCCCAGCATTACAATGGCAAGTCCTTAACCGCCGCCGTCATCGCGGCCCATGAAGTGGGGCATGCCTTGCAGGATCATGATGGGTATGCGCTTCTGAAAGATCGGACGCACTTAATTAAATTTGCACAGAAAGCTGAAAAAGCAGGATCATATCTGATGCTGGCCATGCCCATATTGGCTGGGGTTACACGGATTCCTGCCGTGGGGCTTGTCGTGTTGGTTGTGGCCATTGGTACGATGAGTGTGTCGGCAATGGTTCATCTTATCACTCTGCCCGTGGAATGGAATGCCAGTTTCCGCAGAGCCTTGCCCATTCTTGAAGAAGGAGGATATTTGGCCCCAACGGATATGGAGGGTGCCAGACATATTCTCAAAGCTGCTGCCTTGACCTATGTCGCCTCTTCGCTGTTTAGCCTTGTGAATATGTGGCGATGGATTCGTTTGGTCCGTCGATAATTACACACCCCACCCATCCCTCAGTCTGCCATTGATTTTGCTCAGATTGGACTCCAATTTCAAATTTTTGTATTCTAACTTTTTTCTAGTTCAATCTGCAGCTGAGATGGAAAAGCGGCTAAACGAAATGGTGCGACAATACCTATAACTCGGAGTACCCATCATGAAACGAATCACGTTACTCTTTATTTTGGTGTGTCCATTCCTCTTGCCAACATTGGCCTCAGCCAATCTCGATGCCGTGCGAGTTTGCTTATCGTCCTGGCCAGACCATCCCTTCGATGCGAATAATCCAACGTATAGATCAGTATCGGGGAAGTTTAAGATTTTTGGGATTGGTGAGGACATCAATGAATCCACTCCCACCGAAAAACCAGAGCTGGTGTTGATCCATCCCAATGTCAGTGTCATGACCGGATCCACTATGACATTGATGAATCCCAATGGCTGGTACTGCCTGATATCGAAAGTCAATGTGATGGCGTCCAGTACCATCAACCTGCATTGCAAGGCCCATTTGGCTTCAAGTAAAGAGGGAACCACCGTCTTAGGAGGTGGTGATAATCAGGGCGTGACGGTATTGGGAAAAGCGACGATTAATCGCCAAGGTTGTGAGTAAGGAATTTATCGTGCTCAAGCACGCGTTTATCAGTGTAAGCCATAATGTAGAAATGGCTTTGGGCTGACACAAAACGGTTGCGCCTTTCATTTTGTGATTGGTTGGTCTCTGTCCCGTCTCTTGACCCACTTGTAGAATGTTGTTTTGCCTATCTCGATTTGTTAAGAATTCCCCTCACCCAGCTTGATCCCCGCACGCTCCTCAAAAAGGGCAAAACCCTAAGCGTCTTCATCGCCTTTGTGATCTTCCCGTACCCTAGAGGGTTCCACAAGCCAGATTTAATTCTTTCATTGGTCAGATTGAATTTTTATTTGATCCAAGAGGGTTTCGACGGGGGTTTCTAGCTGCTTTTTCTTATTGCAGGCTTGGCAGGCCGGTACGATATTTCCCTTTGTGCTTTTTCCTCCTCGTGCGAGAGGCACGAGATGGTCCATGGTGAGATTATCTGCTCCCACCAATTGTTGGCAGAAGTAGCAGAGGCCTTTCTGTATGTGAGCTTCCCACCAGGATGATTTCCGAAGTTTTCTAGCTTTCTCTCGCTCAATTTTGATATGCCGCTGAATGGCATCATAGTCACCGAGATCGTAGAAATTTTCCTTGCTCATGAATTAGCGTAGGAGAGATTTAAAAATGTTTCCACCAAGAGCGATTCTACCTTCCCCATCTCGTTCCTTGATAGATGTTCTTTGCAACAGAAATGAACCCAGAAAGATTCACGGAGGAACATTAATCAAGGGCCAGAGTCAGGCATTTAGCGGAGCCTCCGGCTTTGAGAAATTCGTCCAGTTCAACCGGATGGGAAATGTAGCCTTGTTGGCCCAACCATTCCACAGTTTCTGGACATCCTGTCGGCAGTACCACATGCTGATCAACACACACGGCATTGCAGGCAAATCGTTCGCCTTCTAAATATGGGACGGCGAACCGTTTGTCCTGCTCAATACGCGAAGCGATGACGGTTTGGGCGTAAGTATCAAAGGCGGAAGGAAAGTACAGGAGTTCTCCACCACTTAAGGGACAAAAGCAGGTGTCCAAATGGTAAAAGCGTTGATCCACCAGTTCCACCGGAAGAATTTCTTTCTGAAAGATTGTCGACAATCGGCCATAGGCGCGGATGTCGCTACGCTGTCGATAGCCGCCAATCCAGAATTCCGGAAATTCTAATACGTCCCCGGCGCCTTCAAAGAATAGTTCGGCATCAAGAAGGATGATCTCGTATCCCTTTTTGGTGAACCAATCAATGAAATGGCGTTCCTCACGCTGACGTTCGGGATGGCGGAATCGACTGGGAACGGCTTTGCCATCATGAAGGACACCTGCATTGGCGGTAAACACTAAATCGGGTAAGCCCGGTACCGGTTCCATGAATTCCAGTTTTGCTCCGACCTCGTCTTCCAAGACCTTGGTCAGTGCCTGCCATTGGGTTCGAGCGCGATCTCCATCGGATTGATTGGACACCCTCATCCATGGGTTAATTTCATATTCGATTCCATAATAATCTGGCGGACACATCAACATACGGCTCATGGTCGGCGCATCCTGTTATCCCTTCCAGCCGAGTTCTCGGGCCAGTTCTCGTAGAAAAGAGGATGAATCCATAACCAGCCCGACGGCCTGGAAGCTTCCGCGGTCACTCAGTTTGGTAGGGACGGCGGGATTGATATCGACACAAACGGTTGGCACCGAGGCTGGCAGCAAATTTCCCGTTCCCACAGCATGGAGAGTGGAAGCCACGAGCAAGGCGAGCTCGACACCAGGAATGGCGGCACGCATGGCCTCTTGTGATTTGATGGAATCGGTGATGACTTCAGGTAAGGGGCCGTCGTCTCGAATTGTGCCTGCTAAAACCATGTGTACCTGTTGATCCACGCAGGCAGCCATGACGCCTTCTGTGATGATGCCCTGCTCAACCGCCTTTTGAATGCTCCCAATAGCGCGAATTTGATTAATGGTTCGCAAGTGATGTTCGTGGCCATGGGGAACCGATCGTCCTGCTCCCAAATTGTAGCCAAGGGAAGTGCCATAAAGATTGGCCTCCATGTCATGGGCTGCAAGGGCGTTACCACAGAACAACACATGAATGTAACCTTCCTGGATGATCCAGGCCAACGCCTCTCGACCACCAGCATGGACGATAGCTGGTCCTCCTGCAAATAACACTTTCGGGGTTAATGGGTTATGGGTTCGACGCTCATTGATCGCTCGTATCCGCTTAGCCACATCCCTAATCACATGACGATATGGTCGTTCGGACGAAACGTGGGCTTCCATGAAACCGAAGACATCTCGTTCGGCTGGGCGTTCTAGTGGGAAGACACGAATGCCTTCTCTTCCCACGACCACGAGGTCTCCTTTCTTGACCGATCCCATTGGGATCATCGCGGCAAATAGGGGGGATGTGGAAACGACAATGGCGAGGTCCATTTCGGTTTGCTGAACATCAAGCCAGGTACCCTGATAGTGGATTTGGGTC
>JAJDBR010000011.1 GCA_029261275.1 Nitrospirales bacterium | reverse complement strand
GATACCACTGTCCCCTTGTTTCAAGATCGCAATAATTTGTGTTTCGCTGAATCGAGACGTTTTCATGAGAACCTCCTGGGTCAATTGTGCCAGAAAGCTCTACTTTTGGGCTGTCCATGTTTTGGGGAAGCTTACAACTCCCCCTCTCCTTACTCTAGCTTACGAAAGGGAACCCCCTCTAAAGCCCCCCTCGCAAAATGAGAACAAGGAATCGGAAATCGCCCAGGGCAATTTCAGCATTCACGAACCCTTAGCCTGTGCGTTCTTGGCCGATCTTTTCAACTCCCCTATCGGAAAAGCCCTGGGGCAACTCCCCTCCTCCTGACGTCTTCACCATTGAGTACCCCCTCTAAAAGTCCCAAAGGCTTCACACGCCCTGAAGAGACAAGCGCCCTGGGCAATTTCCCTCACCCATGCCCATCTCACCGTGTGAGTCATTGCCCTAGCGTTTCGTTCGCATGTCCAGAAAGCCCTTGGGCGCCTTTCGGTTCCAGAACGTCTTCACCATTGAGTACCCCCTCTAAAAGCCTCAATAATCTCACACGTCCAAAACAGGCCAGCGCCCTGGGTCATTCGATCATTACGTCTCTCCGAGCATCCACCCAATCCGTGCCATGACTGCACCAACTTGTCGATAATCTAGGGGCTTCCATAAGATCTGCGTCTCTTGAGACTTCAGCACTTTCGTCAAATCAGGCCCTAACGGCTTGTCAGCCAATACCACTAATTTGATACCCGCTTGAACAAACTCCTGAACCCAGTGTCGATTCGCATTAAATTCCATTCCCCTCAAATATGCCCCATCAAGAAAGACCAACTGCCCTGGATAGGGAAGTCTCTCCGAAAAGAACTCATGAAGACCTGTTAACCGTTCACTTTCATATCCCTGAAACCTCAGAATTTCCCAGAGAAACAATCTAATCAAGGGATCTTGAGAAAGGATCACAGTCTGCCTGTTATTCTGTATTCGTACTTTCTGACCGCACATGGCTTTTCTCCCCAAACTTCCCATAGCTTCCTGAGGGGAGGGACAAAACACTGTTGACTGATCTTCTCTTGTCAGTCTCATTGAGATACCGCAATCTTGTAGGCTCTGTTCATATAGGACTGCCACTGCCCTTCGACCTCTGATCAAGTCCCTCGCTTCTGCTCAAAAGAGCCGTTGATTTTCTTGCGCACTCCGTATTCCTACTATCGAAAGGTCCATAGGAAATCGTACCTATCACATACCTAGCCGCCGCTTGTCTTTTTAATTCTCCAGCCATAACAACGCGGGGCATGTCCCTTTTCGTCAGACTGTCTTTCCCGAACCCATGAGAATTGGAATCGGCGGAAACCTGAAAATATTGCTCGAAAGCTGCGTTTAATTGATGCCTCCGCAATGTCAAAAATGTCCCCTTATGTTCCGTCACTCGTTTCTGCTCAGGGGTTCCCTGCCAAATCGTGGCAACCCTCTCCGTAGGGAATGGATTGAAAGAGGCTTCTGTGTTGGTGTTCATTTCCATGATCGAAGCCGCAACTAAAAGGGCAAAACCGACCAAAGACAGACTGAACCAAATAAAAGGACCTACCCGATATGGTGATGGACCGTGTAATTTTTTCATGCTGGTCTCCACTGACTTGTCAGGAGTCATAACTCAAGAATGGTGCCAATTATAAATATTTGATATTTCATTGAATTTTTAAAGTTTGAATGGGAAAAGTCCCAAGGTGACACAAGCGAACGTCCCAAATTGTTTCACGCTGGAACACCTGAAACACTAAGAGATCACGTGAGGAAATATGGAGTAAAGAAAGAAGAGCGAAGAAGTGGACGGAACCCAGCTCTCCAAAAAGAACTAGGTTCCGTGGATATTTGTGGCTAACCTAGGCGTCGAAGGAATAGCCTAGGGTGAGGAGGAACTGCTTATCACTTTTCTTGTTCCCGGATGACGGGGTGTTGTCATAGCGCCAATTATACTGAAGGGTCGAAATGAAATTTTCCAACATCGTCCAACGTAACCCCTGTTGAGAGGTAATGTAATAATCGCTTCGACTTTCTACTGAGGGAAACCCCTGGTGTTGGTGGAACACCGTCAACACGGGATGGACCGGCCAATTGAAAGTGATCGCCCATCGTCCCGTGACATTATTACGATCCTCCTCCCTCTTGAAATCTTCATTAAAAAACCCCAACCCAACTTCTGCACTCAGCTCCATCTTTGTAAAATAGGGGCTAGAAAAATCTCCCTCATCAATAAATTGATACCCTGGCCCAGCAAAGATCGAAGTGCGAAGATTTAAGTCTTGAAAGGTATCTTGTTCAACCAAGGCCCCGGTATAGGCATAGAAGCGCTCCGTAATAAAAAAGTCTAATTTGATGGTACCAAAGGCATTTCGAGCGTCTAGTTGGCCATCCGCTTCCCCATAAAAATAACGCCCCAATATCGAGAGTCGCAATCGGTCACTCCTCGCAATAAGTTCGCCCAGAAAATTATAGGTCTCGATTTCCGTATTCCCTTTGCTAACAGCAACTCCAAAATTTAGATTCCCCTTATACACGACCGATTTCTTCATAGGAGGATTGACGGCCATCACTGACTCCACGGAAACGGGAATAGGCTCAACCAGCATATCGGTTCTGACTCCTAGGGTTCCCGGACCAAGCATGGTCGGTCTTCCTTGGATGATGGTCCCACTATTTAGCACCACGGTTACTTGATCTTCAGAAGTCATTCCCACCACTTCGGACCACTTGATCTTTATGGGATCTCCCTCATGAAATAATGTATTGACCTTGATAAACCCATCCGTCATCTCCAAAATTTCCACGTATATTTCGCTTCCATCCTTCAAAGTCAGTTTCCCCAAAGGCTCTGCTAACCCCCATGCAGGCAACAAACATAGCCCTATGCAGACTACAAAAAATGACAGCTTCCTGCTCATTGAACCTCCTTGTATAAGATTGGGTGAACATAGTGGTCGCTAATAAATAGCATCAATTTTTCCATACGCCCTTCTTCAGGATCCTTTGTCGAAATCCTAAAAGCGAGGGAAAAAACGAGGAAGGGATTTCAAGATCTAAAGACGAATGATCGTTTTGATAAAAAATTGAATTTCCAATGAGGATCATCACAAAATTTCTTTGATGCTACTGCACTTGTCATGATCTCTGCAATATCTGGATTTTCTGCTATCCTCATGATGGGTACTCCCGTGGAAAAAATCTTCCTAATCTATCGGGAGCATTCTTCTGAAGAAATACCTAAGTCACTAAGGCGACGGTAGAAAGTAGACCGACTCATTCCCAAAAGTTTTGCTGCCTGCGCCCGTTTCCCTCGGACTTGCTCCAAGGCCGCTAATATTTCTTCTCTCTCACCTCTTGGGGACGATCTTGGCGTAACCAAAACCGCCGGAGGCCCACCTATTTCTGGCGGAAGATCAGAAATTTGAATATGGGCACCATGACAATGGATTAATGCAAAGTCAAACGTACTTTTGAGTTCACGGACATTTCCTGGCCAGGGATACTGAAGCAAAATCTGCATGACCTCCGGTGAAATTTCGCGCACTTCAAATTTCCTTGTGACCGCCCGTGCTTGGCCCAAGAAAGCTTCGCTCAGCAAGGGAATATCTTCTCGTCGTTCCCTCAACGGGGGAAGCTGTAACCGAGCCACACGAATGCGATACAAGAGATCTGAACGGAATTTCCCTTTTTCCACAAGATTCTGCAAATTTTGATGGGTGGCGGCTAGGACTCGAACATCTACCTTTCTTGGGCGAGACTCGCCCAGACGAATAACTTCTCCCTCCTGTAAAGCTCGTAACAACGTCGTTTGAGTGGTGAGCGGCATATCGCCTATTTCGTCAAGAAAGAGAATGCCGCCTTCTGCCGCCTCAAAATAGCCTTCATGATCACTGACAGCTCCGGTAAAGGCTCCTCGTTTATGACCAAACAATTGGCTCCCCAAAATTGAATCCGTTAACCCTGCGCAATTCACGGCCACAAAAGCCTTGCCCTTTCGTGCACTCAAGCGATGTAAGGCCTGGGCAACCAATTCTTTGCCTGTTCCTGTTTCCCCTTGAATCAATACGGGAACATCGACGGGGGCAATTTCCTGAATCTTTTGATAAAGGTCTTGCATTCCAGGACTTTTGCCAATGAGCTTTTCGAAATGGACATGACCTATCAGTTGTCGCCTAAGGTCCTCAATCTCAGTCCTATCTTTCAGGAAAAGAATGGTCCGACGTTGATCCCGAGGGTCATCATGTACTTCCACTTCAATTTCTAACCAAGGCTTCTGTTTTTTCTGCAACGAGACAGCAACCGAAGTACGACCCATTTCTGGCAGGGTCATTTGCTCCTGCACCCGACTACATTGCTCTTCTATCAAGGGCAGAACCTGAGTCCACAATCCGCCAACCAGACTTTGCGTATCAATGGCAAACTGGTGGAACACGGCAGGACTAGCATAGGTCACGACACTGTTCTCATCAATCATCACCGTGGCCAGTTTTAAATGTTCCAGAACGGCCATCACATCATCTCGAATTTGTTCGCTCTCAGCTAACTGACTTCCTAGATGAGCTTCTACATCTTTTCGAACCTCAAGTTCCTTCCCATGTGCCAAATGATTTTCTCGAGCTTTCTGTAACACTGGCTGTATCGTAACCATCTCAGGCTGGTATCGTTGAATAATTAAGAAACGCTGCCCCTTCTGTACCAGCGCAGTGGCTTCCAAATAGCTCTCGTCCCCCATAAGAGCCTGTTCGCTCCATAAACCAGATTGCAATTTTCCCTGATCATGGGCCTGCCAAAATTCTTCTGCCTCCTGTAAAAAGCTCTGCAGAAAAAAGGACTTCTGCACAAATTCGCGAGGATCGGCCGAGGAATGGTCTGATGAAAGAGAGGTCGGGTACCAACGAGGAAGTACACTCATGGTGTGGTATTGGGTCGCTGATTCAACCTGAAAAATCAACGCCTCAAAAATGTTGAGAATCTCAGAATAAGGATCTTCAACGCCCATGCTATCATCCATTTCATTCGGGCCGAGATTTCACGAATACAAGAAGGGTGTCTTTCACCAGGTCGTTAGGACGAAACTCCTATAATGTTTGTATAAGGGGGCGTTCTCACACACGTGTGCGAAACGGAGTGAGGGCAAATAGCCTCTTTAGACCTTGAGCATCTGGCTGGCCAATTCGGCAAACGCCAATTCGACCCCTTCCCCAGTCTTGGCACTAGACGGAAGCGCCAGGCAGGCGTTCGAAGCCAGATCTTCATACATCTCAGAATCCACCTGCCAAGACTCGGAAAGATCGTGTTTATTGATCAGAAGCGCATACGGGACAGGCCCCATCGATTGTGCGGCCAACGTGTGTAATTGCCGGGCAACCGCTAACGTTTCTTTTCTCGTTCCATCAACAACCAACAAATACCCTGCTGATCCCTGCAAATACGACGCCCGAACTTTTTGAAAATCATCCTCTCCATACACATCCCACAAGACTAAGAGCAACTCGATGTCATCTACACATTGAGATTTTTGATCGATTTTCACCCCAATAGTTGTGTGATAATTTTCAGAAAATTGTCCCGTGACAAAGCGCTTCACTAAGCTGGTTTTTCCAACGGAGGATCCACCCAGCATGCAGACCTTTTTTTGTATTACTCCCTGGTCTTTCATCTGCGCCTCTCAGGTGCAGGACTCGGTCGATCGACCACTCGGAAGGCTACTCTTCGCCTTTGCCAAAGGGCTAACCCGCTTGAAGACTGCGTTGACAGGGTGTCTGGCCCCATGCCTACCGCTTCGAAACTGATCGCCTGGAAATCATCGCCTGCCAACTCGTTCAAGACTGTTTTCGCGCGCAACGTACTCAAGGTTTGATTCAATTCTTTCCCACCCTCTGGGCTGGTAAAACCCTGAATATGAATATGCGCGGTCATACCCAAGAAGGTGGCTTTTTGATCCAACGCCTGAATAGTTTCGGCAATGCTCGATAGCGCAGCCCGTTGGTCTTGACTCAGGCTCGGATCCCCGAGCCTAAATGTAAGAATGTCTCCTTCTAATTTTGCGGCTAGTGTCTCAAATTGTTTCACATCTGTATCAACCAATTGTCTCGTCTCAATGTCAGTGACCCCTGGGAGCAGCGGCCCTAACAATTGAGCTTGTTGAATCCAAGAATGAGGGGCCTCTCCTTCAAAAGCCAATGTCGTGCCTTCTCCATTGACTTTTACCGAACTTGGTGGACGTAACTGAATCATGGCTCGCTTCTGTACAAAGTCCGGAGTGAGGTCCAAGAAGGGTTTCAAACGAAAGACCACCTGTTGAGAGGAATAGCCAAGATCCAAAAGAATCTGGTCGGGGTTGATGGCCAAAGAATCCCGCAACCCATAAAAAATCGTTTGCGGTCCCTCCTCCTGAACCGAGGTCACCACCAGTCCGGGTTCCTGCCCCACCCGTTCCAAGAGTTGCGCCCATCTCTGGTGATCCGAACGGGCCTCAAAGGCCCACATCATCAGGCCAAACAACAACATGCCCAACACGATCCAAAAGGCCCATGAGAGACCCTTGGATTTTGGATTAAATTGAGCTTGCAAACAATCTTCTAAAGGAAGACGCGTCTTTTTAAAAGCTGTAGCCTCACCCTGGAAGGCCTGCAAAAGCTCGGAGAATTGAGCATGAATCGTCTCGAGAGTTTCTTGGAAAACCTCTCGCAATTCCATCGGGGGGGCTCCTCGAATGACTCCAGCTAATATAGCGCCCGATCCCTGTTCGATCCATACAGTTAAATCGCCAATCCTAAGAGACTCCAAACCATCGTCTTGTTTTTGTCCAAAGGAATCACGGACAAAATCTTGGATGGCGGTTAACATCCCAGAAATAACTTCTTCGCCCTGTCCGCTCACCCCTTCAGCTACCACATGATTTAAGAGTAACCCTGTTTTCCTGTGAATCAGAAAAACTTGCTCCACTCGAAAACGTAAAGTATGGAGCAACACCACTTCGGCAAAAGACTTTCCAGTCCTTATTGCCTCCCAGCGCCACTGGAGGCCACGCCAGGACATGCTATATTCCAGCGTTTGGTTCAGCGACTGAACCATGCCCCGCATCGCGCGAGCGATGGCTTTTCGTATCGCCGGTCCTAAGATGGGAGCAATGGAATCACTGATAAGTTGAGGCGATTGCTTAAAGGAAAGCGAAAGCGCCTCCTGGGTGATAGGAATCATGGTAGAGAGCAATCGGTTGTCCTGTTTCGCCCGAAGCCGGATGGCATCTGGCAACACACGACC
>JAJDBR010000002.1 GCA_029261275.1 Nitrospirales bacterium | reverse complement strand
TCGCTACGTGCAGCCCACGGTCTATGAAGGCGGCATGATCCAGATCACCGAGGGACGGCATCCAGTTATTGAACATCTTCAACTGGCGGATAGATTTATTGGCAATGATACAACACTTGATCTAGATACCAACCGCCTCCTGTTAATCACTGGCCCGAATATGGCCGGGAAAAGCACGTATCTCAGGCAAGTGGCTCTCATTGTCCTGATGGCACAAATAGGCAGTTTTGTTCCGGCTGATTCTGCACGCATAGGTTTGGTTGATCGAATATTTACGAGAGTCGGAGCGGCGGATGATTTGAGTGCTGGGCAAAGCACCTTCATGGTTGAAATGAGTGAAACAGCTAAAATTTTGGAATCTGCTACGTCACGAAGCCTCCTGTTGCTCGACGAAGTGGGAAGGGGAACCAGCACCTATGATGGTCTGAGTATCGCCTGGGCGTTAGTCGAATATATTTTGGATCGAGGAAATCTTGGAGCCCGAACGCTCTTTGCCACCCATTATCATGAGATGACTCAATTGGAAGGAAACCGCGAAGGAATCAAGAATTACACCGTTTTGGTTAAGGAAATAGGCCAGGATGTCTTATTCTTGAGAAAAATAATTCTGGGGAAGGCTGACCGAAGTTATGGAATTCAAGTGGCCAAACTAGCGGGAATTCCAGCCCCTGTACTCCACCGAGCGAAAAATATTCTAGAACAACTAGAAGAAGACAATACCAACCAAAATATTGCAGACTCTGAAAATCAAAGGGTTCTTTCCCTCCCACTAGATCCCCTTACCTCTCATCCCCATGTCATCTTAGAAGAAGTGAAGCAGATCGATTTATTTTCCATGACGCCTCTTGAAGCCCTCAATCGCTTAGCAGACTTTAAAGCCAGATTAGAAGATGAAAAGGTGGAGAAAAAAGAAAGGCCTGCGTAATAAGCAGGCCTTTCTTTAAAAACTAGAGATAATCTAAAAAGATTATTTTTCTGGATCCCAGACTCCAAGACCTTGATCGGAATAAGGAATGACGCCAGCAATGGCGGGGCCACCCGGAATCATCACATCGTATTGCATCCTCCGGTTTTTTGGCCAACTATTGTCAGCAATAGAGTCTGATGGAGACATGGTCCGCAAAGCATGAATGCTTCGTGGCTTTGCTGGAGTTCCAGCGACATCATCTACGGGTTTGGCTGAAAGAATCACCCGTTTGTTTTGTTCTTTTTCCTGTATCACAATTTCAACCATGCCGTAATTGGATGGTTTAGTTCCAGTCATGACCGCTTGGCTGTGAGAAGCTTTACCAGCAGCAATCAGCGTGGCCATCACTTTGTCATCCGCGGCAAACGCTTTAAGGTTCTTGCCTGGGAAATACTTTTGCCAGTAGTAGCCACTTTCGGCGTTTCCACCAAATACGGCCACATTCACCCAGACGGCTTTGTCATAAGGATCAGCGACTGCAACTCTGGCATGAAGCGTGGTTGGCTTGCTTAAATCACCCCACTCAAAACGTTCTTGGAATGCCTCGATTGCCAATGCACTGGATGCCATTGTGCCTACGAGCGCTAAAGCTCCCACGAAGGCCCATCCTTTCATCTTAGCACCTTTCATAATGACTTCCCTCCTCGACTAAAAGTTGTCTGTCATTTTGTATTAATGAGTAAAACTGTTCTTTTTTAGTTCAAGATTTTAAAACCTGTGACTGTGTGCCCACTGACTTGCACTTCCATAGCCACAAAATCTTGAGCAGCCTTGGTCATTTGATCCATAAGGGCTTTGTCTTTGACTGCGAGTCGAACTGTGGTTTGTGGTGTATACCAGCCGGAATACGGATTATTCTTTTCCGTTCCACCTTGGTAACCCCAGCCGCAGCAGGACACTAACGGATCTGGCAATGTTTGAATGCGGTCATCGGAGGCGCGGCCTGGAGGATTTCCCACTTCAGCTACGTCCGAGGTATTCCAATATTGAATACCGAAAAGAATTTCGCCATCAGGGTTGTCTGCCCAATGTCCAAAAATTCGACCCTTAAAACTGGTGGCTGCCACACCTTTCATGGAAATGTCCCCTTGGCTTGTGGACTTGTCACTACCTTTGGATTTCGGATTTCCAGCGGCTGGGCCTTTTTGCGCAAATACCGCTCCCGACATTCCCATGCTGAGCAGGCCAAATGCACAGAGAGCTACCATTGCCCGACGTAGAGATGACTTCTTCATCTGCTCCCTCCTTACAGTGTTAGAATGACAAAAATGAAAAACCAAACTTAACCATTGTATCTTCTCAAACCTTAATTCCTAAATCCGAAAACCTCACTTTTTTCGACCCAAATGGTACCTTCAAAAAAGGCTTGGTCTGGGGAGGGACAATGCTACTCGCACAGGGTATCGTTGTCAAGCAATTTTCCATGAGATTTTTCAGCCTCATCCCCACTTTGCCACAACCTTTTTAGGTATTGGACCTAGGGCTGTGACCACAAATTCCTTTTGATTTAATAACTTCTGACTGAGTTGCCGGATTTGATTAGGGGAAATTCGGTCAATGGCTTTCACGATTTCTTGCAGCGTCACATGACGGCCTTGGTAGAGCTCATCTTTGGCCAATTTATTCATGCGGCCATAGGTCCCTTCGAGACCCAACATGAGATTGCCTTTGAGTTGGGTTTTGGTCCGCTCCAATTCTTTCTGTGAGACCTCGCGACGGCACAATTTCTTTGTTTCTTTGCAAATTTGATCAATGACCGCTTCCACTTCCGTCGGTCGGGTCGCAGCATAGACCGTTAACGTCCCTCCATCAAGAAAACTGGAAAGGTGCGTATAGATTGTATAGGCCAATCCACGTTTCTCCCGAACTTCTTGGAACAACCGCGAACTGACGCCACCCCCTAAGATGGTATTCATCACATGCGCGACATACCGATCAGGATGCCCAACTGGAAGTCCATGAAATCCCACACAAAGATGCACTTGTTCTAATGGTTTTTGATGAAAGCTTGTCGATGTGGGTGGATGATCCGGCCAACTACTCTTTCCCATTTTATCTGGTAGATTATTCGCTTGTTCCCCTTGCCATTGGCCAAAATATTCATTGATCTGATCCAGCAATTGGGGAAAGGAAAAGTTTCCGGCCACCGCCACAATGGTGTTTTGAGGTCGATAATGTTTGTGTTTATACTGGAGCAGCCCACGGCGATTCATCTGTTGCATCGATCGTGGCGTTCCTAAAATTGGCCGCCCTATCGGATGGTTGCCCAGCACATCTTTGGCATGCAACTCATGAATGTAATCTTCCGGGTCATCTTGAACCGTTCGTATTTCCTCCATCACAATCTGCTTTTCTTTTTCAAGATCTCGAATCCCAAAACGCGAATGATGAAAGAGGTCAGCTACCAGGTCAAAGGCCGCACCCACTTGTTGATCTAATACTTTGACATAAAACGCCGTCGCCTCATGGGTGGTAAAAGCATTCATTTCGCCACCCAATGCGTCAATCTCATTAGAAATCTGCGCAGCCGTTCGGTTTCGTGTCCCCTTGAACATCATATGTTCAATAAAATGAGAGTAGCCTTCCTCGCCCTTTATTTCGTAGCGACTCCCCACATTGGCCCACACCCCAAGAGCTACGGACCGCAATGACGACATCCGCTCGAGCACGACTCGAACGCCATTATCCAATATTACTTTTTTATACATGCTT
>JAJDBR010000001.1 GCA_029261275.1 Nitrospirales bacterium | reverse complement strand
GAAACTGAGGCAGAAGCGATGGTAGAGCCAGACGGCGTGACTAATAATTTCGGAAGGAAAACGATGGCGTTGGTAGCTGATGGGTTTGATCGTCATACCGAGCAGTCTGCCAAATATGAGTTAACGTGACAATGCCCAAAAGTGGCAACGGAGAGAAAGGCAGAAGGTGTTGATTCTATTGGTGCGCCCGACAGGAATCGAACCTGTAACCTCTTGATTCGTAGTCAAGTACTCTATCCAATTGAGCTACGGGCGCACGCCTTATTTTTCAATGACTTAGGTGAGTCGATTAAAGTAGCAGAATGTCCTAGTGTTAAATAGGTGTTAAATTGGCGAGCGGCCTCTCGCAAATCGCCTTCCTGGAAGCTATTGTACCGTTTAAAGACCACCAATGTCTTGTGTCCGGTAATTCGCATGATCGTGAGATGATCAATTCCCGCTCGTCGCATATTGGTGACTGCCGTATGCCTGAAGTCATGAAAGTTAAAACCCTCGATTTGTGCCCGCCTACATGCTGCCTTAAACGCCGTTTTCACGGAATGGACAGATTGTCCCTTCACGAGAAAAACATGATCCTCATGTAAATAGCGCACTTTATACAAGGCTCTTAGCAGATCCGTCAACTCAGGCGTCAAGGGAATCAATCGCGGTTCTTCTGTTTTCGTATCCTCAGGACGTAACCGTATAATTCCAGCTTTAAAATCAACCCGTCCCCACTCAAGTCCCAATATCTCGCCTGACCGCATACCCGTTTGATAGGCCATGAGATTTATCGCTTGGAGATGAGAGGCAGAATGGGCTTGAAGACGTTGGAATTCATCAGGATCTAGTACTCGATCCCGTACGTTATTTTCCTTCCAGAATTTCACGTGACTGACAGGGTTCTTGGCCACCCATTCTTCCCGAATCGCATAACTAAACATGTGTTTCAAAAGAGCCAGATCCCGATTGACGGTAGCCGTTTTAATCGGACCTTGGTTCTCGCGTTTTTCCTGACGCCGCGTTTCACGATACTGCTCAATCATGGTCGGCGTAATCGCACCCAACACCACCTCACCAAAATAGGGGATGAATCGTTTTTCTATGGACGTCTGTTTGGTGGTAAAAGACGATTGTCGTTTCACATCAGGAAACGATAGATAGGCTCGCGCCAGAGCCGGGAAGGTCACAGGCCCAGTCACTCGTCCGCTCAACAATCGACCCTTCATTAAATCCGTTTTAATCATCGCCTCCTGTTGCTTCGCCATCGTTCGATTGAGGGTTCCCGTTTTCCACCGCTTGAGCTTCGCTCCGGGTGTTCCTCTCGCCAACGACAATGTCTTCCCATCATCGAGGATAGGAAACTCCACGTACCATCCGTCTTTTCGTTTGGTAAGTCCCATACGACTGTCCTCCTTTTGTTGGTTAATAGTAATTGACTAACTCGTGCTCTGTGACACCAAAAACCTTCGCAAGCTTTCGCAGGGTAAAGAGGCGAGGATCAAGTTTGCCGCCTTCTAAACGCACTAGCGACAATCATGCACCCCCGCCAATTCCCCTAACACTCGCACCGAGAAACCCCGACGCTCCCATAGCACTGTTACACGCCTCATGAATACTATGGTCGTGTATTGGCGACTCATACTTCAACCGCTCTTTTCCGGCATAGGCAGGACCGTATGCTGCCGAAGCCAATCGTTGAGTAACGCGACATCGAACTTGACGAAGGGAATGCGTCGCTGGCCGACCATGGTATACAGGGTCTTCACCGCTAAGCCCGTATATTGTGCGGCTTGGTGAATCGTGATTAATTCTCGATTGATGTGACTACCCATTTTCATTGCCATCCTTCTCCTTTATTCCGATTCGTAATACCCCCCCTGGGGATGTGTCAACACGTCAATTCTCCTGATCTGACCCAACGATTGTGCCTCTTTCACCTGTCAAACTTGACGTCACACTGACGCCTGGTTCGAGTCCAATCATAATGCCAGACATAACGTTTTGACACATTGACACTCCTGTCTAGGGGAACCTACATCTCGATCAAGTTGTCTTCACACTCGGAGTCTTCGTCCTCATCCTTGGAACGTTTATCATCATCGTTCGTTTGGTCCGTGGCATACCGTGAATGCCATTCCTTAAACCAGTCACGGCGAATACGATACCCCCGACGATGACCATCACTAATCGGTGATAAGTCGAACCTCCGCAAGAGGCCCGCAAGTCCCTTACCAGTATCCAACCAAGAAAGCTACGTGGACTGCCCGCACTCCTCTAGTAATTCATCTGTCGAAATAAAGACCGAATCTTCCTCACCGATGTATTGTTCAACAATATGGAGAATCGCAATAAACGCTCCTTCTCGACCTGACGGTTCTCGTCGCCAGAAGGTGGTAGTTAACCCCTCGCCCAAACGATCCAAAATCGAGAGTCCCTCGGGCCGTTCCTGATCAGCTAACGTCGCCAACACCACAAGTGGTTCGGCGATATCTTGGAAACGATCATCAAAGGACGCCAGCATGGGACTTTCATCGGGAAGAGACCCGTACGTCTCCCTCAGGGCATCCTCATGCTCCGCCATCCATTGCGTCAATCGATCTCGAATTTCTTGAAACGTCGACTCCATCAAATGAAGGCGGAGACGAGGCATCCGACTCTTTACCCGCTTCAATTCGATACTAAACGTACGATCACTGAGTGTATCCGCTAACTGCTCAATACCAGCAATGGCTTTCCCACCATAGACGTCAAACTCCTTGACCTCGAAACTGCCGCCACCAGATTTGTCGACGCGCTGAATGACATTGCCTCGTTCAAAGCCAGCATTCAAAACCGCCAGTACGGCTCCATGCGAATCTTTGTCTTGATTCCGTAACTGATCAATTTCGTCAAGAATCACCACGGCTCGTGAATTGCGATATAACACGGCCGGAGTTGGCGCGGTTGTAATCGGCGGAGTATCCACGCACATCTTGCTCACCACGCGTAAGAGTTGACTCTTGCCACATCGTGGCGTAGCCGATCGAATCGCCAGATACCCAAAGTATTGAAACGACTGAAAACAATACGTTTGAGTAATCCAAAGCGCGATAATCATCGCAGACGACTCTGATGGGAGTTGAATATACCGCTGGATTATCGCCACAATCTCGTCCAACAGATCGGCAAGCCGTACGGGTGATGTCGCTACAACACTTCCGGCATCCATTTTTTGGGCTGAATCGGAGTGAGTGCCCCGTGTTCGTGATTTCTTTTTAGTCTTTGGTTTTCCATAGGAGGTTTTGTCCTCGAACTGGTTTATCCTTACCGCAGTGCGTTTGGACGCCTTCCTTTGCAAGATATTAGACTCCCCATCACCTGCTTCACTTTTGTCATCTAAAATATTCATCTCAATTTTCCTTTCATTTCGATCGCCGTCTGTGGCCACCACAGGCGGAGTAATTTCATCGTAAGTCTTCCACATCTCACTTTCGTTCCACTTCGCCATTTTTCGGTCCCCAAGATAGAAGGAGGACCTCGTACAGACATTGGTAAAAAGGGATGCCCATGCCAACTACTTGTGCTTGGTCCCCTTTCACAATGAATCAACCGCTTAACTAAATCAGGATTTCTGGTTGAGGCACCTAGACTAAATATGTGTTTTTCCGCCGTGTGAGTAAGCATAGCCACAAAACTATAGACTTACGGCTAGCTTCACCAGACTGTTTTTTTAAACGCGGGTTTTGTTCAGTGAACAAAAAGGGAGGGAATTAATTCCGATTGGATTTGTGGCGAGGACGATCTTTAAATAGATCCAAAAAATCTGATTGAATATCAAAAAGAAGATTCATCTCTGGTCGTTTACCTTGGTAAGTTGGTGGGGGGTCTATTTTACGAAGTTCTTCCTGAGCCTCCTCTATTAACGGAGAGATTTGCATAAAATCACCTGATGACAGCGTTCTGCGTGCCCCGTCGTGACCCACATTCCACTTTTTTTCGTCCAAAAGAATTTCATGCCATTTGATTGTGAGCTTTTGTGCCCTCGGGAATTGGTTGGCCAACCACTCCTTCTCTTGGTCAGTCCTTTTATCAATGGGTATTCTGTTGAGCAATTTCCATATTTTAACGTACTTGCGTAACCCTCGCTCTCTTTTCGCTCTTTGCTCATGATCTCCTCCAAAGTGATCTTGAAGAATCTTTAGGAGCTTCCCCTGAGTTGGGGTTTTGCCTACCAATCCCTTGTCATCGGCCTCATACAATACTGTAAATGTTTCTTTCATTTGGGAAGGCCTGCCTCGTTTACTCCCTAAGGGATGAGCTTGTACCCAGACCTGCTTTGCCTTCTTCAGAAACTCATCAAGGGTCTCCGCGTCAGGGACAGGAAGAGTCTGGGGGCTTTTAATAGATCGCGTGGGGGTTTTCATTATTTTAGGTTTCCAACCGTAAGATTGCTGCCTTCACTTTCATTCTACGAGGATTTTGTAAGATAGGAGCAAACCCTTAGAAATTTCCTAACGAGTAAGAGCAGCCAACGAAACTGGAAAGAAATCTCGTTAGCTCCCAAAAAAGAGGACGAGCATAAACCTAGATATCAAGATCAATCGGTGTTTCGACGATGACCGACCCGAGTGTCAATATCACCGGTCATAGGATTACATGGCACCCGCTCGGATAGGAATGTAATAACGTGGATGTGAAAATACACGGAATGTCTGCTCAGCAACTGGAAAGTTAAAGCGGGCGGAGGTGACACCCAATGGTATCAAGATTTTAAAGTGGAAGCCATTCGATAGATTTTTTTTTATTAGCGAGCGGCGGGTACGCGGCCATTAACGACATAATCGCCGCATAGAACATAATCACAGCGGTAAAGGCTTCAATGTACTCCATTCTATAAATATATTCGTACGCTATCGAACTGTCAAACGTCAATAACGAAACCGGGGGAAACTTACGATTGCCTCCCTATTCGAAACCTCGTTTTAGGCTAGCCGAATACGGCCCACACACATACGCTTAGACGAGGAATAGGTTACTCCTCGCTCCTCATTAACGATTCACTTCCGTCCTTTCAACGAGATGCATAAAATGGTACGCTTGACGTTCATTCGAGAGTAAATCAGTCGATTGCTTCGCAATTAAGTCTCCACCCGCCCCCAAAGCCACCAACAGAGGGCTCGGGTCTCCGGTGAAACCTGTATATAAAATACTTCCCACGATAGAAAAAACCTTTGTACCAACCATTACCTTCTCTGCACCTAACAGATTTTTGGGCATTGTCACGTTAACTCATATTTGGCAGACTGCTCGGTATGACGATCAAACCCATCAGCTACCAACGCCATCGTTTTCCTTCCGAAATTATTAGTCACGCCGTCTGGCTCTACCATCGCTTCTGCCTCAGTTTC